>CADEDX010000018.1:16824-24851 GCA_902826195.1 uncultured Bradyrhizobium sp.
GGGGAATCAACGACAAGGACTTCATCGGCGGTCTCGTGCTCAAGACGTCGGACGACGAGGTGATGGTCAAGGAATTGAAGCGCCGTACCGCCAGGGCGCTCGAGCTGGCCGCGCTGAACCCGGCCCAGGCCGACCGCACCATCGACGCCGACGACGTCGCCTGGATCGCCAGGATCGTATGGGTGAGCCAGTAGGATCGTTGCTCGCGTGACCGACAAATTGAGCGACCTGCTGCAACGTTCGCTGCGCATCGTGTTGTGCGGGACCGCCGCCGGGACAACCTCCGCCGCCGCGCGGGCCTACTACGCACACCCGCAAAACAAGTTCTGGAAGATTTTGCACGAGACGAAGCTGACGCCGGAACGGCTGCAGCCGCAGCAATATCGCGCGTTGCTGGAGCATGGCATCGGCCTGACCGATCTGGTGAAAGCCGGCGCGGGGATGGACCGCGCTACGCTTCCGAAACTGACGGCAGCGGATCGCGCCCGGCTGCTCCAGGCGATCGCGACCTTCCGGCCAAAATTCCTTGCCTTCACCAGCAAGACCGCCGGACAGAAATTCTTTGACGGCAAGCGGGACTATGGCGAGCAGTCCGAGCCGATCGGCGACACCAGGGTGTGGATATTGCCGTCGACCTCAGGCGCCGCCAACGGAAGCTGGCAGCCGGAGATCTGGCACCGGTTTGCGGATGAGGTGCGAGCGGCGGGGTGATCTTTCCTTCTCCCCTTGTGAGAGAAGGTGGATCGCTGGCGCGCAGCGGCGGCGAGACGGATGAGGGGTCTGTCTGTGCGATTCGTGCTCGCTGAGAGAACCCCTCATCCGGCGCCGTAGCCGACGGCGCCGGCGTCAAACTGAGGAAGGCGGCCGCAGGCCGCCTGTGCCATCTCCCACAAGGGGAGAAGGAAGAAAGAGTTACGTCACGTAATCAGGCTCCTTGCGGTCCAGCATGCGCTTCAGCGCATCGAAGTGCCGCTGCGCCGGGGTCGGGCCCTGGTAGAGATGGTCGTCCCGGTAATCGCGGATGGTCTTCTCGACCACGGGCGCCGGCAGCTTCTTCAGGGGCTGGCCGGTCCACATCGCGTAGATCTGCACCTGCGCGGCGCGCTCGACGTAATAGAGCATATCGTAGGCGTCGGCGACGGTGGCACCGACCGTGGAGATGCCGTGATTGGCCATGAACAGCACCTTCTTGTCGCCGATCACGCCGGCCAGCCGCGCGCCTTCGGCAGGGTCGAGCGCCGGGCCGGTGTACTCGTCGTCATAGGCAATGGCGCCCGACAGCCCGACCTCGGTCTGGCCGATCTCCTTGATGCGCGGATCTTCCAGCCGCGTCAGCGCGCTGGCATAGGGCATGTGGGTGTGGAACACCGCCTTGGCCTGCGGCAGCGCCTTGTGGATCGGCGCGTGGATGCAATAGCAGGAGCGCTCCACCTCGCCCTCGCCGCGCTTGACCTCACCGTCATCGATGCCGACTTCCATGAAGCAGGACGCCGTGACCTCGGACCAGTGTGTGCCGAACGGGATCTGGTAGTAGCGGTCGCTGCGGCCTGGCACCGTGAAGGTCAGATGGTTGAAGATGCCTTCGGAAAATCCCTGGTTGAAGGCCAGCCGATGGGCGGCGGCGAGATCGACCCGCGCCTGCCACTCCTCGTTGCTGTAGTTATCGAGCGACTGCGGCGAAACCCTGAATTGCATACGCTTTCTCCCGCTGTGATGCCTGCTTGACGGCTGTTATGGAGAATAGTGTAGCGCAATCCAGAGCAGCCATGGCTGAAAATGCAGCGGGCCTGCTATCTCAATTTGTCGCGCCTCTCCCCCTTCTCCCCTGTAGGAGAAGGTGCCGGAGCGAAGCGGAGGCGGATGAGGGGTTCTCTACGCACGTTCTGCCCGCGGATAGAACCTCTCATCCGGCGCTTCCCGCCACCTTCTCCCACAAGGGGGAGAACGGAAAAGAAGAGCTACGCACTTCTTGCCAGCGCGCCGTCGATCATGTTCACCGCGTTCGTCACCCCGTAGACCGCGACGAACGAGCCGAAGCGCGGGCCTTTCTCCTGGCCGAGCAGCACCTGGTAGAGCATGTTGAACCAGTCGAGCGAGACGCCGGGCCGGCCGTCCTTGCCCTTCTTCACCTGGTCCAGGAAAGGCTCGCGGCGGCCGATTTCGTAGACCACATTCTGGATGTCTTCGGCACTCGACCCTGCCGGCAATTGCGACAGCGCGTTGCGCAGATCCTGCAGCGCGGCGCGCTCGCCGTCGGTCGGTTCGCGGAATTTTTTCGTCGGCGCCACAAAGTCGCGATAGTAATTGATCGCGTAGCCGACCAGCGCGTCGAGCTTCGGATGGGTTTGTGGCGAAACACCCGGACGATAGCGGCCGATGAAACCCCACAGCGTCTCGGCGTTCTCCGCGTTCGACGACGACACCAGCGTCAGCAGCAACTGGAACGTGACGGGCATGTCGGCCTTCGGCGGCTTGCCGGAATGGATGTGCCAGACCGGATTGGCAAGCTGCTGCCTGGCATCCTGCCGCGAAAAACCGTCGAGGAACTGCTGGTAGTCGTCAACGTTGCGCGGGATGACGTCGAAGTACAGCCGCTTCGCCGCCTTCGGCTCGCGGTACATGAACAGCGACAGCGATTCCGGCGAGGCGTAGCGCAGCCATTCGTCGATGGTCAGACCGTTGCCCTTCGACTTCGAAATCTTCTGGCCCTTGTCGTCGAGGAACAGTTCGTAGTTGAACCCCTCCGGCGGCGTGCCGCCGAGCGCCGAACAGATCCTGCCGGAAAGCTTGACCGAGTCGATCAAATCCTTGCCGGCCATTTCGTAGTCGACTCCAAGCGCGAACCAGCGCATCGCCCAATCCGGCTTCCATTGCAGCTTGCAGTGACCGCCGGTTACCGGGAGCGTCACGCGCTCCTTCGTCTCCGGATCGTCGTAGGAGACGGTACCGGCCTTCACATCGTGCTCGACAATCGGCACATATAGCACCATGCCGGTGCGCGGACAGATCGGCAGGAACGGCGAATAAGTCGCGGCACGTTCCTCGCGCAAGGACGGCAGCATGATCTTCATCACGGCGTCGAGCCGCTCCAGCATGCGCAGCAGCGCGGCGTCGAACCTGCCGGACGTGTAGTAATCCGTTGAGCTTGCGAACTCGTAGTCGAAGCCGAAAGTGTCGAGGAATGCGCGCAGCCGCGCATTGTTGTGCGCACCGAACGATGGATACTCATTCGAAAACGGGTCGGGCACTCTTGACAGCGGCTTGCCGAGATGAGCGGCAAGCATATCCTTGTTCGGCACGTTATCCGGCACCTTGCGAAGGCCGTCCATGTCGTCGGAAAACGCCAATAGCCGCGTCTTGATCCTGTCCTCGGTCAGCACGCGAAAGGCATGGCGCACCATGGTGGTGCGGGCGACCTCGCCGAAGGTGCCGATATGCGGCAGGCCCGACGGGCCGTAGCCGGTCTCGAACAGCACCTCGTCCTTTGGACTTTTCTTCAGCCGCGCGACTATCGCCTTGGCCTGCTCGAACGGCCAGGCGTTGGATTGTTCGGCGAGCGCACGCAGGTCGCTCGGGCTGGAAGCAAGGTCGATGACGGACATCTTAGAGGCTCTCTCCAGGGCCGCGGAAACGGCCGGTTATAGCCGTCATTGCGAGCGAAGCGAAGCAATCCATGGGGCAACGGAGCAGGAGTGGATTGCTTCGTCGCTTCGCTCCTATGACGAGGGACTAGAACGGGCTGATGGAAAAATACCGCAACCACAAATCGGTAAAGCGGCCTTTTTCCCAGATCCGGAACAGCGCCCAGTTCAGCGACGTCCGCAACAGATCGTTGCCCTTGCGGACGGCGATGCCTATGCCTTCGCCGAAATAGCGGCTCTCAACGAACGGCCCGCCGGAGAAGGCGCAGCATTCGCCTGCATCGGTGCCGTTGATCCAGAATGCCAGCGAGATCGCATCGCCGAAGATGAAGTCGACCTCGCTTCGCCGCAGCGCCAGCCGCAGCGCATCGTCGTTCGGATAGGGCTTGAGCTCGGCGTCGGTGAACATCGCCTTGAGATAGGCCTCGTGCGAGGTGCCGGCGATGACGCCGACCTTCTTGCCTTCGAGATATTCGGGGCGGATCTCCGGCATCACGGCGTCGCGCCGCGACACGAAGCGCGCCGGGGCGCGATAATACGGATCGGTGAAATCGAGCCGGGCGCGCAAAGCGGGCGTCACCGCCATGGAGGCGATGATGGCGTCGCCCCGGTTGCTGGTGATGGCGTCGACCATGGTCTCGAACCGGCGCATCTGGATGGTGCAGGAAATCTTGATCTCGTCGCACAACGCGCGCGCCAGATCGACGTTGAAGCCGGCCGGATTGCCGTCGGCGCCGGTGAAGTTGAAAGGCGGGTAATCGGTCTCGGTCAGGAAGCGGATCACGGTGAGGCGCGACATGTCCGGACGGTCCGGACGCCGCCGCGGGTCCCAGAAGCCCGGCACCGCCTGCGGGGCCGCCTCGACCGCCGGGCGGGGCTGGGTTTGCGCCTGCGCCGCAACACTGCCGACCATCATCCACGTGGCCGCGACCGACAACCCGGCCAGCCAGGCGCGGACGGCGCGACGCGGTGCTGCAATGGTTAACGGTGCGTTACGATATGGCATCTTCGGCAATGCTTGCGGAATTTCACGGCCTTATAGACCATCCGGCCCGCGTTGCGAGTGCCGTTTTCGCCTTTGGCGCCGGGTTGACGCTCAGAGATACCGCTTCAATTCCTTGGCGGCTTCCTCCGGCGTCCGTTTCAGGTTGAACGGCGAGACGAAATGGCCGTCGCGATCCATCAAATAGATCAGCGCGGTGTGGTCCATGGTGTAGTCGCCGTCCTTGAGCGGAACCTTTCGGGCATAGACCCGGTAGGCGGAAATCACCTTGGCCACCGCCTGGGGATCGCCGGTCAGCCCCTTCAGATGCGGATCGAAGCTGGAGAGATAGTCCTTCATCGCGGCGGAGGTGTCGCGCTCGGGATCGACAGAGACGAACCAAGCGTTCACCTTGTCCGCATCCGTACCCATCGCCTTCAAGACTTCCGAAATCTCGAACAGCGAGGTCGGGCAGACATCCGGGCAATGGGTGAAGCCGAAGAAGATCAGCGTCGGCTTGCCCTTCAGATTTTGCTCGGTGACGGCCTGGCCGGCCTGATCGGTCAACTGGAACGGACCGCCGATCGCGGCGGGGGCGGCAACGGTGCGCCAGCCGCCCGTCGCCCAGAGCATGACCGCCAGCCCAACCGCGAGGCTTGCGGCAAAAGCAGCGATAATCACCAGCGGGCGGATCGTCCGGTCCATCGTGGATTCCTTTTCGCCGTATCAGAAGCAGGCCGCGATGCCGGCGGCGATCATCTCGAAAAACACCGCGGCGCCGTAATGGAACCACAATGCCGCCGAGCCGAGCACGGCGAGCGCGCCGATACCGGTGGTGCTCCAGACGATCATTGACGCCACCCTGCCCTGCGGCCGGGCGGCCGTGATCTGTGGGTGGGTGGAGACCGGCTGCGCCATGCGTTCCAGATAGGGCCAGTTCCGCAGGCAGGCAAGCGGAATGGCCGCGCCCGACATCACGTCATGCGGAGGGGCAAGCGAGGTAAGAGGTGCACGAAAAGTTAATGGCCGGGAAGACCCGGCCACCGGCATGACTTTTCGGCGAGACGGCTGATCTGGTTCAGCGCGATGTTGCCGCTGCCGGCTTGTCGGTGGAGGCTTGTGCGTCGAGGTAGCAGGGCTTGTACATGGCCTGCAGCTGCTTGCCGCGCAGGAAGATCATGCGCGGGGTCAGGCCGCCGCGCGCGGCAATCCATTTGCGGACCGGCGGCGGATACATCGAATAGAGCATATGGGTGGCTTCCGTATTGGTCACGGCGCGGCCGTTGGTGCCGAAGTCCCAGGCGGCATGGAAGCCGAGATTGGCGTGCGAAGTGACGCAGATCCGGTCATGCGGAACCGCGCCGAGCACGATGGTGCAGGCCGAGGCGCACAAACCGTCGATGATGACGGTTTCGCCCGAGGTTCGCAGGCCCTGGTACTTGTCGACATAGGTGCCGATCCGGCCGCCGCGGTCATCGGCGATCCGAACCACCGCCTGGCTCGCCTCTACTCCGGCCAGCAGCAGTATCGCGGCAAGCAACCCCGTCAGCAGCTTCATTTCCCAGCCCCAGTCGAAAGAAAGTCGAACCCGAATCTGACCGTCTCAGTGATGCGAGACAGGAAGCAGCGTCGTTTGAGATCGTGATTTTGTCTAGGCAGCGAGGGCTGCTCCATTCAAATTCAAATCGAGTGTTGCCGGGCCGCTGCACCCTTCACGCAGGCAGGTCCCAAACTGGAACACGCAACCTCAACGATCTGTCGCCGAGGTCACAGACAGACGCTGCTTTGTCGTTGACCGCGCACAAGGACGCGGGCTTGAATCGAACACGGCACGGGGGAGGAACAATGGCTGAGGACGCGGATGTAATCGTGGTCGGCGGCGGACTGGCAGGGCTGGTCGCGGCAACCGAAATCGCTGACCGCGGCAAGCGCGTCATCGTCGTCGACCAGGAGGGCGAACAAAGCCTTGGCGGACAAGCCTTTTGGTCATTCGGCGGACTCTTTCTGGTGGACTCGCCCGAACAGCGCCGGCTCGGTATCAAAGATTGTTACGATCTTGCATTGCAGGACTGGATGGGCACCGCCGGCTTCGACCGCGACGACGACCATTGGCCCAAGCGATGGGCGGAAGCCTATGTCGCGTTCGCCGCCGGCGAAAAACGCGACTGGCTGCGCGCGATGGGCCACCGCATCTTTCCGGTGGTCGGCTGGGCCGAGCGCGGCGGCTACGACGCGATGGGTCACGGCAATTCGGTGCCGCGCTTCCACGTCACCTGGGGCACCGGCCCGGGCATCGTCGAGCCGTTCGAGCGCCGCGCACGCGAAGCACAAAGAAACGGCCGGCTCACGTTTAGATTTCGCCACCGCGTCGACACACTCGTGATGACGAACGGCAGAGTTGAGGGCGTCGCCGGGGCGGTGCTCGAACCCGACAGCGTCGCGCGGGGCAAGAGTTCGTCGCGCAAGGTGACCGGCGATTTCAGCCTGCGCGCGCAAGCCGTGATCGTCGCCTCCGGCGGCATCGGCGGCAATCACGACATGGTCCGGCAGAACTGGCCGAAGCGTCTGGGCGAGCCGCCGAAATTCATGATCTCCGGCGTGCCCGAACATGTCGACGGCCGCATGATCGGGATCACCGAGGCTGCCGGCGCGAGACTGATCAACCGCGACCGGATGTGGCATTATGTCGAGGGCATCAGGAACTGGGATCCGATCTGGCCGCGCCACGGCATCCGCATCCTGCCCGGCCCGTCCTCGATGTGGTTCGATGCGACCGGAAAGCGCCTGCCCGCGCCGCTGTTCCCGGGCTCTGACACGCTCGGCCAACTGCACTACATCATGTCGACCGGCTACGATTATTCCTGGTTCATCCTGACCCAGAGCATCATCAAGAAGGAGTTCGCGCTCTCAGGTTCCGAACAAAACCCTGACCTGACGGGGAAGAGCTGGCGCATGACCATCAAACGCGCCACCAACAAGGGGGCCCCGGCGCCGGTGGAGGCGTTCAAGCAGAACGGCGCCGATTTCATCGTGCGCGACAACCTCGCCGACCTCGTCAGCGCGATGAACGCACTGTCCGGCGATAATCTGCTCAAGCCCGATCACATCAAGGCGCAGATCGAGGCGCGCGACCGCGAGATGTCGAACGCTTACGTCAAGGATGCGCAGGTCATGAACATCCATAACGCGCGGCGTTACATCGGCGACAAACTGATCCGCACCGCAAAGCCGCATCGCATTCTTGATCCCGAACATGGCCCGCTGATCGCGGTGAAGCTCAACATCCTGACGCGCAAGACGCTGGGCGGTTTCGAGACCGATCTCGACTCGCGCGTGTTCGGCACCAACCGCGAGATCATTCCCGGGCTTTATGCCGCAGGCGAAGCGGCCGGCTTTGGCGGCGG
>CADEDX010000018.1:24861-27506 GCA_902826195.1 uncultured Bradyrhizobium sp.
GCTACCGTTCGCTGGAAGGAACATTTCTCGGCGGCTGCCTGTTGTCAGGGAAAAATGCCGGGCGCGCGGCAGCGAAGGCTGCGGGTTGATCTGCCTCGTGATACTCGTCTGAAGGACGGCGTCGTTTCCGCTCGCCTATGGCCGGGCATGACGGGCACCCTCAGAACGCAGTGGCGTGCTGGACCTCGGCACGCTAAGAAACCGCCGCCCCTCATCAGGAGAAAAACATGAGCATCCAGCGCTTCGAAACCGGACCTCGCATGAGCCAGGTCGTCGTCCACGGCAACACCGTCTATCTCGCGGGCGTCGTCGCCAGCAACGCGGCTGGCAAGAGCGTGACCGAGCAGACCCAGGACATTCTTTCGATCATCGACGGCCACCTCGCCAAGGCCGGCACCGACAAGTCGAAGCTGCTGTCGGCCACGATCTACATCACCGACATGAAGACGTTCGGCGACATGAACAAGGTCTGGGATGGCTGGGTGTCGACCGGCAACACGCCGGCGCGCGCCACCGTCGAAGCCCAGCTGGCATCGCCGCAGTACAATGTCGAGATCATGGTAGTCGCGGCGAAGTAAGTCGCTCCACCGCACGGCATCTCGCCTCCGGACTGCATCCGCGGTCCGGGGGCTTTCATTTGTCCCTCACGCTGATCTTTTCATCCGCGGCATCGTCAATGTCGGCCTGAAGCCAGCGGGCGACCCGGCGCCAGGAATGGCCGAGGACGTGGCCGCCCATGAAGAGGCCGAGGTGGCCGCAGGGCTCGCAGGCCCGTTCCAGAGCGGCCGGCGGCGTGCCCAATAGTGCCGCGGTGGCGAACGCCTGGTCGCGCGGAACGACGGCGTCGCTCTCTCCCGCCAGCAGGAAGGCCGGCACGCGCATTTCCGCGAGATCGACCCGGCGGCCCAGCGCGACAAACTCGCCTTTGGCGATCTGGTTCTGCCGGAATATCCGCTCGGTCACTTCGAGGTAATAGGCGCCCGGCAGGTCCAGCGTCGCATGGTCCCAGCGTGCGAAACGATCCAGCAGCATCTGCGCCTCGTCCGATCCATCCCCGAGGTCGCGTTGCAGCACGGCTTCCACGTCCTGCCGGCTGAACGGCAGGTTCCAGAGCTTGAGCATGTGCTCGCCGCTGACGAGCCCGTCCCCCTGCCGCACCATCTGCTCGTACGCGACTTGTGGGATCGCGGCCACCATCCGCGACAGTTCGGACGGCGTCGAGATATCGACAGGCGTGCCGGCCAGCACGAGCCGCCGCACCTTGCCGGGAAAGCGGGCGGCATAGACCAGTGACAGCCATCCGCCCTGGCACAGACCGACAAGGTCGACCGGCGCACCGATCTCGTCGATCGCGACATTGAGGTCGGCAAGATAATTGTCGATCGAAAGCTGACGCATGTCCGGCGTGGCCGAGCACCAGTCGGAGACGTAGGTGCGGCCCAAGCCATGATGTCGCAGCGCCCCGACGAGGCTGTGGCCAGGGGCGAAATCGGCGATCAACGCGCCGTGCAGCGCATAGGGCGCGCAGATCAGCACCGGCGGCCGTATTTCGCTACCGTGAGAAAAATCCCGCAGCCGCATCGTTTGGAGCTGCAGCGCCACTGCGTTCGGCGTGGTCCAGTCGAGCGACTTTCGGTCGGGCGCAGCGGAAGGCGCAGGTTTCTGATCGGCGAACCATTGCGCGTAGCCTTGCAGGGCCGTTCGCGTGGCTTCCAGCGGCCATAGCCAGGCCTGCGTCGCCCAATCGACGTCCGTATGTTGTTCCGGCCGCTTGCTGTGTTCTGCCATATCGCGTCACCGATCCACCGCCCCACCATGGGCAGGCGGCAAGAGCCTGAGCTTTGACGTCGATCAAAACCGGCGGGGTCGCGATCAGCTTGTACGCCAAATCCAGCGCGGGCCCCAGCCCATCGCTGGTCGCTGCCCGCGCTATGTCGGGTAACGCGGGCGCCACCGCACCGTTCCTCTCCGTCCCGATCCGTCGCCCCGGCAGCCAGAATGCGACCACATCCGCTTCACAACACAATGCAGGATGAGTACCGGTAGCTGGGAAGACGAACCAGCAACCTGTCACCGTTCTTGACCTGAAGCGTCGCGGTAAGGAGTTCGATGAAGAGCGTATTGGCGCGATGCGGCGAGCGGTGCGCGACATAGATCCATGCCGGCTGCGGCCGAGCGGCTGGCGTGCAGGGTTCAATATCAATTCGCGTCAGGCTGAAACGCTCCTTGAAACCCGGATCCCACTCGATCTCCGACGTCGTGTAGTCCGGATTGAGGATGCGCAGCGGGTACTCGAGTTGAAGATTCAACGTGCCCCAGCGGTGCACATCCCTGATATCGGGAAACTCCCTGACGAGATGAGCATATTGCTTGGCGACCGCCGTCGTGGCGAGCGAGACCTGAAATCTTCGTTCCTGCGACAATGAGCGACATCTGTGCTTTCGCCTCCTTCCCGGCGCTACAGCACCAGTTCTAAATTCCTGCCCCCCAGAGCCAGAACATGACCTGCGAGGTAATCGATCGGCGCGCACCGATTTTCTAAGTCTCGGTCAGCCGATCTACTTTGCCCAACCAAGGAGAGCAACATGACCGATGTCAACACGATCGCCCGCAACTATATCGACTTGTGGAACGAACGCGCCCCC
>CADEDX010000019.1 GCA_902826195.1 uncultured Bradyrhizobium sp.
AAACACCAGCAGCATCACGCCGACGCTTAGCTTGAAGGTTTGCGGGTCGGCGCGCGCGACCAGCAGCGCGCCGATCGGCATGCCGAGCAGCCCGCCGGCCACGAATGGCAGCGCCAGCCTGAAGTCGAGCAGCTTCCACATCGCGGGCAGGGTCGAGATCTGCGAGCTGACCGAACAGATCAGCACCAGCGGCACCGCCACAGCCGGCGGCAGGATGTACAACCAGATCCCCAGCGCCATCAGCGCCGTGCCAAACCCGGCAAGTCCGGACACGAATCCGCCGGCAAGCGCACCGGCAAGCAAGACCGCATAGGTGGCGACGTCCACTCTTAACTTCCCCTGTCATTCCAGCATCGAACCCGGAATCTCGGGATTCCGGGCTCGCATCTTCGATGCGCCCCGGAATGACGATGTTGAACTTGTCGCGTCGTTTACACGACGCCTCGGACAGGTACTATCGCAATCCAAGCCTTCAACAATAACCCTGATGGAAACGGCCCGATGAGCACAACTCCCTCGAAAACCTTCCTCGTCTGTCACGGCGCCTGGTCCGCGGGCTGGGCGTGGAAGAAGATGCATCCGCTGATGCAGGCGGCCGGGCATCGGCTGGTGACGCCGAGCTACACCGGCCTTGGCGAGCGGGTACATCTGGCCCATCCCGGCCTCGATCTCAATTCGCATATCGAGGACATGCTGAACGTCATCAAATATGAGGATTTGCGCGACATCGTGCTGGTCGGCCACAGCTATGGCGGGATGGTCGCGACCGGGGTCGCCGATCGCGCCCGCGACAAGGTCAGGCAGCTCATTTATATCGACGCCTTCGTGCCGGAGGACGGCCAGTCGCTGCTCGATCTGAACGAGGTGGCGCGGCAGCGGATGCAGGAGCTTTCGAAGACCGGCGACGGCTGGCGGGTGCCGCCGAACCCGACGCCGGAGGATACGCCGGCCGCCGACCTCGAATGGCTCAGCGCCCGCCGTGTCGATATGCCGATCAAATGCTTCGACACCCCGATCAAGCTGCAAGGTGGTCCGCTGACCCTGCCGCGCAGCTACATCTACGCCACGCGCATCACGCCGGCCGATACGTTCGGGCGCTTTGCCAAAATGACGAAGGGTAATCCGGCCTGGAGTTATTACGAGATCGACGCCAGCCACTCGCCGAACGTCACCGCGCCGGAAGCGCTGATGGCGCTTCTGCAGAAGATCGCGGCGTAGCGGGCCCAAGTCATATCGCGACCGGACTTCGCGTTCGAAAGAAAAGGGACCGGCCGTCGCTGGCCGGTCCCGAACTTCTATTCCGCGGCCTGCATGATGCCGCGGGATTTCGCCACCGGATCGGCCACGGTGCCGATCGCCTCCATCGACTTCTCAAACTTGACGAAGTCGTCGTCCATGATTGCACGGGGATTGAAACTCTCCTCGGCGATGATCCCGTGCACGCGGCGGCGCTGCATCCCCATATTGCCGCCGTCATAGATCGGCAGCACCGCGGCCTCGCGCAGGTACTTTCCGAACTTGAATTCGGTGCTGAGGCTGTTGACGCCGACCACCTGCATGCATTTGTAGACACAGTCGACCATTGCTTCGGTGACGTTGATCTTGCACATCGCACCGATCAGTTCGGCATGCTGCGAGTGCTTGTCGAGATAGTCCGCCGCCCGCCAGGAGAAATAGCGGGCGGATTCGATCTTCGCCGCGACGTCGCCCATGATGTAGCCGGCATTCTGGAAACGGATGATTGGCGTCAGCGAGCCGGCGGTGTTGGTCTTGAGGAACTTCAGCGCATCCTCGTAGGCCGACCGTGCGACGCCGACCGCGGCGATGGCGGCGACCGGACCCGACCAGGCAAAATTCCTGTTGATCACGAAGTCGCCGTTGCCCTTGGCGCCGGGCAGGAGATTGTCGACCGGCACTCTGGCATCCTTGAACACGATGAACGCGTTCGACGTGGTGCGATGGCCCTCCTTGTCCAGGAACGTCCAGGTAATGCCGGGCGTGCCGCGCTCGATGATGATCGCGGACAGTCCTTCGGTGCCGCCGACATTGGTGTCGGTGCGGATGATCGCGCATTGCGTATTGGTGCCGAGACCGTCCCAGCCGGCGGAGGAGGACCATTTCTTTTTGCCGTTGAGGATGAAGTGGTCGCCATCGCGGACCGCGGTCATGCCGATGCCGGCCTTCGGTAGCGGGCTGTCGAAGTTCGCCGTGCCGCCGGTACCGCCCGGCGGCTCACCGGCGGTCCATGCGCTGAGGTAGGTGCCGGTTGGATCGGAAGTTGCCGCTCCGATGAACCGCTTCTTCTGCTCCTCGCTGCCGTACCAGGACACGGGCATCAGTCCGAGACCGTTGCACAGAACGGTGCAGGCGAATCCGGGATCGACGGCGCAGATCTCTTCCGCTGCAATCACGAAATCGAGGCATGACAATCCGCCGCCGCCGTATTCCTTCGGCAGCATCGCCATCGCGATGCCTGCCTTGTACGCCTCGATGTAGGCGCCCTTGGTCTTCTGATAGGCCAGCATGGGATCCGGCTCTTTGTCGGCCGCCGGTATGACCGGGGCCAGCACGCCCTCGGAAAAGTCCCGCGCCATTTTCTGAATTTTCCGCTGCTCCGCGGACATCGTGAAATCGATCGCCATTCGAGTCCTCCGTTGGTGCTCGTTACAGATCGTTCAAGACAAAGCCGGCCGGACTTGCTTCAACGCCGACATCATCGGCTCGCGCGGAGAAACGACAAGAAAATACTTTAGGCAGTATTAACTGTTTAAAGAACCAAAAGCGCACTTCGAGCGTGCAAATTGTCGGAGTTTTGGGCAGGATATGATCGGAATCGACGCAGCGCGGGCGGCTGTGTTCGGATACATCTGGCGCTGTAGGCTGGAAACGGAGGCTTTGCTTGATCGTCGGCGACACCCAGCAAAAGCTGCTGGCTCAACTCCTGGAAGCCAAGGCCGGATTGACGGTCGATGAACTGGCGAGCGCGGTCGAGATCACGCGCAGCGCCGTGAAGCAGCATTTGTCCGGCATGGAACGCTCGGGCTATGTGCAGCACACCTCTTCCAAGAGCGGCGGTCGGCCGCGCTTTCTGTATACGCTCACCGAGAGCGGAATCGATCTGTTCCCAAAGCGTTATTCATGGTTCTCGCGGGTGATGTTCGAGAGCCTGAGAAAGAAGATCGGCGCATCTAAGTTCGGCGCCTACATGTTCGAACTCGGGGTCGACATGTCGGCGGCGGCGATCCCGCGACTGGTGGGCAAGACGCGGGTCGAGCGCGTCGTCGAAATCGTAAAGATCATGAACGAGACCGGGTTCGCGGCGCGCGTGATCTCGCCCGGCAAGGGCGAAAAGCTTCCCCGCATCGAGTGCAAGAACTGCGTGTTTCACGATCTTTCGAAGGATTACACCGAGGTCTGCCAATTCGATCTCGGATTCCTGTCCGGCCTGATGGGCGCGCCGATCGAACATCAGGAGTGCATGCAGCGCGGCGGTCAGGCCTGCCGCTTCAGATTCCTGCCGACGGCCTGAATTTCGGGCGGCGGTGCCTTCTTTCCGAACGGCGTGGCGCTAGAACTTGCGATCGCGCGCGGGTCGAAGTCCGACTCGGCCATTACTGCGCAGATCTTCCGCATCTGCATGCCGATATTGCCCGCGTCATAGAGCGGGAATACCGATGCCTCCCTGAGATAGCGCTCGAGCGGATGGGATCTGTCCAGCGCGTTGACGCCGACGACCTTCATGGCCTGGAATACGGCGGTAAACAGCATCTCGCTGCAGAACACCTTTGCCATCGGCCCGATGGCATGGCCGTCCGCGTTGTGAAGATCGTGGTAGTGCGCGGCTTTCCAGGCGAAGGCGCGCCCCGCTTCGACCTTCATAGCGACTTCCGCCAGAGTATAGGCGACAATCTGCTGGTTGATGATCGGCCTGTCGCCGCCGCCGGTGTATTTCTTGGCCCATGCCAGAGCGAATTCGTAGGCAGAACGGGCGACGGCGACCGATGCGATCGCGGCAACCGGTCCGGACCAGGTGAACGCCTTGTTGACGACAAGGTCGCCGTTGCCGACCGCGAATGCGTTCTCCTCTGGCACACGACAGTCCGAAAACACCACGGAATTGTTTTGGCAGATGCGGTGGCCCGATTTCGAGATCGGTTGCTCGTAGCAAATGCCAGCCGTTCCGCGCGGGACGATCAGGGCGCTGAGGCCGCGCGATCCTTCGGCCTGCGGCTCGGTTCTTACGATGCATACATTGGTATCCGCACCCTTCAGATCCCAGCCGCCGGCATTCACGGGCCAGAATTTACGCCCGTTCAGGACGTATTCGCCATTCTTGCGGTCGTGGATGGCCGTGAGGCCGATGCCTGCCGGCCAGGGTGCTGCGCCGTCGAAATTGGCCGTCCCACCGGGATTTCCAGGCGGTTCGCTCACGGTCCATCCAGCCAGATATTCGCCGCGGGGATCGCCGGTCGCGGGTACCAGCCATTTTTGCTTCTGCTGTTCGGAACCGAACCAGACCAGCGGCATCAAAGCCAGCCCGTTGACGAGAAGGATGGTGGCGAAGCCGGGATCGACGGCGCAGAGTTCCTCGACAACGATTTGCAGGTCGACGTTGGAAACCCCGCCGCCACCGTACTTCTTGGGGATGAAGCCGGTGGCAAATCCCAGCTTGTAGCTTTCGATATAGGCGCCCTTGACGGCCTGAAAGGCCTTTTGGGGATCCGGGTCCTCGTCCGCCGCGCGCACCAGGGGAGCGAGGATTTCGGTGGCGAATTCGCGGGCGATCCGTTGCAGGCGGCGCTGATACGATGTGAGCGTGAAGTCAATCGCCATCACCGTCTCTCCGTCGCTCGGCCTAAAGACAGTTTTACATATCCAAACTCACCCGGTGTGGTCTTAATGTGTGCACGATGATCCAATTGATGGCAGTGACGCCGACGATGGCGCATGGCGGCGGCCTAAGCTGCTAAAGAGAGTTGCCCCTGGAGCGGCCATGTCGGTAATAGCTCGGCTCCGCACTCGCCGGCGAAGTAGCCGAGGAAAGAGCGTAAAGGGCCGTCAACAGCCCAGCGGAAATGGCGAGGGGTCCGGCGTGTTTGCGCCGAACCCCTCATTCATCAAATATCAGCCAGCCTGTAAGCCGGGTTCTGTAGGGCACCGCTCACTTGCGCAAGCGGTACGTGACGGCCATTCCTCTGGGACCATATTTGCACATGGCCTCGAGCAACCTACCCGGACGGCGGACCTGACATCGCCCTGCGGAGTTATCGCCCGAAGGCGAACTTTCCGCGTTGCCGTCCCTATTCGGTTTTGCTCCCGGTGTGGTTTGCCATGCCGTTTCCGTTGCCGGATACGCGGTGCGCTCTTACCGCACCTTTTCACCCTTACCGCGCCGTGGCCCGAAGGCGAAGGCGGGCGGTTCGTTCTCTGTGGCACTATCCCTGGGGTCGCCCCCGCCGGACGTTATCCGGCACCGCATGTCGATGGAGCCCGGACTTTCCTCCCCCGCAGCCTTTCGACCATAGCGGGAGCGGCCGTCCGGCCGACTGACGGCCTTGTGATGGAGACTTGGGGCTGCCACGTCAAGCGATATGGGCACCGCCGGCCCTCAAATTAAATTATCCTGAAGATGTCGTTGCGCGCTGATCCCGTTCGACTGGATGTCGGCGATCCAGCCGATAAACAGGAGTTTTGAAATGCAGTACCTGCTGATGATCTATCAAAACGAAGCCGAGTACGCCAGGAACGACGCTGAAACGACCCAGAAGATGCTCCAGGAGTATGGCGCCTTCACTCAGTCCATCATTCAGAGCGGCAACTTCAAGGCTGCCGACCGGCTGCAGCCGACCTCGACCGCGACCACGGTGCGCGTCCGCGACGGCAAGACGCTGACGACCGACGGTCCGTTCGCGGAGACCCGCGAGCAGCTTGGCGGCTATTATCTGGTTGAGGCCAAGGATCTCGACGAGGCGCTCGCAATTGCCGCGCGCATTCCCAGCGCCCGGATCGGCTCGATCGAGGTCCGGCCGATCTGGGCTTATGACTGACGGCATATGACCCCGGTTGAGGTCGAAAAGATATTTCGCGACGAGGCGGGCAGGGCGCTGGCGACCCTGATCCGCCTCGTCGGCGATTTCGATCTGGCCGAGGATGCGTTGCAGGACGCGTTCGCGGCGGCGCTGGTGCGCTGGCCCGGTGACGGCCTGCCGTCCAGTCCGCGCGCGTGGCTGGTCAATGTCGGGCGAAACAAGGCGATCGATCGCGTCAGGCGCAACGTCACGTTTCGCGGCAAACAGCAGCAACTCGCGCACGAGATCCTGCTCAACGCGCCCGTGCCGGATGAGGACGCCGACAGCCTGCTCGCCGACGACATGCTGCGGCTGATCTTCATTTGCTGCCACCCGTCCTTTGCCGTCGAGGTGCAGGTCGCGCTTACGCTGCGCACCGTTTGCGGGCTGACGACGCCACAGGTCGCGCGCGCGTTTCTCGCCAGCGAGGACGCGATGGCGCAGCGGCTGTTGCGGGCCAAGCAGAAGATACGTCTCGCCGCCATTCCCTATGAGGTGCCGGAGCGCGACGCGCTGGAGCCGCGGCTCGGCGGCGTGCTCGCCGTGATCTATCTGGTGTTCACCGAAGGTTATGTGGCGACGTCAGGCGATGACCTGATGCGGCCGGACCTCGCCCGCGAAGCGATCCGGCTGGCGCGGTTGCTCGACGCGCTGATGCCCGGCCGCGGCGAAATCAAGGGGCTGCTGGCCCTGATGCTGTTGCACGATTCACGCCGTGCCGGTCGCCAGACCGCAGGCGGCGACATCGTGCTGCTGGAAGAACAGGACCGCACGCTGTGGGATCGCGCGCAGATATCGGAAGGTCTGCGTCTCGTGGAGGAAGCGCTGGGTATGCCGGGCCGCCCGCAATCCTACGCGGTGCAGGCGGCCATCGCCGCGCTGCATGCCCGCGCGGCCAGCTACGAGGAAACCGACTGGCGCCAGATCGCCGGCCTCTATGAAGTGCTGCTGCGGATCAGCCCATCGCCGGTGATCGAACTGAACCACGCCGCCGCGATATCGATGGTCGACGGCCCGGCGCGGGCGCTGGACCTGATCGATGCCATCGAGGCGCGCGGCGGACTGAAGGGCTACGAGCTGCTGCCGGCGGTGCGCGCCGATTTGTTGCGGCGTCTCGGCCGGTACGACGCCGCGCGGGCGGCCTATCTGCAAGCAACGGCGGCAACGCAGCTGGAGCCGTTGCGGCGGTTCTATGCCTGGCGCATCGCCGGGCTCGACGGCCCGGGGTAGGCGCCATGGGCCTCGGCAATCCTACTTTGCATGGGGTTGTTTTCGATGTTTTGCTCTTGGCCCCCGCGGGGGTACCTGCATGGCCTCTGGAACCCGATCGCTCCAGTCAATGCGCCGCGACCGCCTCGTAGATGTCTTCCTCCTGCGCGGTGTGCAGGCGGACCAGGGTTTCGATCGCCTCGATCAGCCGCTGCGCGTCGCGAATGAGATAGCGGTCGACATTCTCCGATGGCAGTTCATGCGCGACGCGGTCGAGCAGCCGGGCCAGATGCAGTATCTCGCGATGCGCCCGGCTCATCGCCGATAGCCCGTGGGCCTCCCGCAGCACCGCGGCGAGTTGGGGATAGACATGGCCTTCATCGTCGCGCTCATGCGCGACCACCTTGTCCTGAACCAGCAGGTTGGCTTCGGCGATCAGCGTGGCGGCGCGTTCGGAGACGGCATCGTCCAGCGCGTCGACGATGGACCGCAGCCGGTCGAGATCGCCCAGCAGGGCGAGATGGTTGTGATGCAGTTCGCGGCCGGCCTCGACGGTCATGGTTCGACCGTTGCGCAGGCCGCCCGGCCTGAGCGCCCGCAGCGCATTGAGGATCACGGCCACGTCGATCAGTTCCTGAAGGATCGCGGCCGGCACCGGCATCAGCCAGCCGAGCGTCGCGGCTACCATGGCCAGCATCGAAAGTCCCATGCCGACGACGATGCTCTGGATGGCGATGTAGCGCGCCCGTCGCGCGATCGCGATCGCCTCGCCGACGCGATCGAGCCGGTCGGCGAGAATGACCACGTCGGCGGCTTCGGAGGAGGCGCTGGCGCCGCGCGCGCCGAGGGCGATCCCGACATCGGCCGAGGCCAGCGCCGGCGCATCGTTGATGCCGTCGCCGACCATGATGGTGGGGTGCAGCCGCTGCTCGGAGCGCACCGCGTCGACCTTGTCGGAGGGAACGCGTTCGGCGAGCACGCCGTCGAGATCGAGTGCGGCGCCGATCGCCTGCGCGGCGGCGGCGCGGTCGCCGGTGACCATCAGGATGCGGGCAATGCCGGCCTCGCGCAGCAGGCGGATCGCCCGCGGCGTGTCGGAGCGGAGCTCGTCGGCCAGCAGCAATGCGCCGGCCGGCCGGCCGTCGATTGCGACGAAGACGATCAGGGCCGACCGCCATGAGGCCCGCCGGGTCGCCCGCGTGGCCCAGTCCGAAACGCGGCCATCGGTGAAGACCATTTCGCGCGCGCCGGCGATGACGCGCCGTCCTTCGATCACGCCCTCTAATCCCGACCCCATGGACTCCCTGACGTGCTCGGGCAGTTCGAGCTTCAGGCCGCGCTGGGTCGCGGCCTGAACGATGGCATTGGCGATCACGTGATGCGACGCCTGCTCCAGCGAGGCACCCAGCATCAGGATCTCGTCCGCATTCTCGCCCGGCGCCGCTTCGACGGACAGCAGCCGCGCGCCGCCGACCGTTAGCGTTCCGGTCTTGTCGAACAGCACGGTATGCGCCCGCGCCAGCGCCTCCAGCGGCCCGCCGCCCTTGACCAGAATGCCGCGCCGGGCGGCTTGCGCCACGCCCGCGATAAAGGCGACGGGGGCCGCAAGGATGAGCGGGCACGGGGTCGCCGCGACCAATACCGCGAGGCTGCGCAGCAGATCGCCCGAAATCAGCCAGGCGACGAGCGCAAGCGCCAGCGTGACGGGCAGGAAGATCAGCGCATAGCGGTCGGCCAGTCGCACGAACGGCGCCTTGGCGGTTTGCGCCGCGGTCACCAGCCGCACGATGCCGGCATAGGTGCTGTCACCCGCGAGCGCGGATACCGACATCTCAAAGGTCTCGCCGGCGTTCAGCGAGCCGGAAAAGATGGCGGCGCCGCGCGCCTTGGCGACCGGAATCGGTTCGCCCGTCAGTGCCGATTCGTCGATCGTTGCCACGTCCGAGTTGACGACACCGTCGACCGGCACGACTTCGCCCGCGTGCACCAGCAGCCGGTCACCGATGGCGACGGCGGATATCGGCACTTCCTCCACGTGGCCCTCGGCAAGGCGATGCGCCTCGTGCGGCGCGCGATCGACCAGCGAGCGCAGGTCGCGCTCGGCGCGGGCCACCGCGATCTCCTCGAGCACATTGCCGCCGGAATACATCAACGCCACGACGGCCCCGGCCAGCGGCTGGCCGAGGCCAATCGCTGAGCTCATCGACACCAGCGCGATCGCATCGACGCCGAGCCGCCCGGCCACCAGATCGCGCACGATCGAAACCGCCAGTCCCGCGATCACGGGCAGGGTTGCAGCTGCCCAGCAGAGATCGGCGATGTCCGGCCTGGCGGCGAGCGAGGCGACGACCCCGGCCGCAAGTCCTGCGACTGCGATCGTAACCAGCGCCCATCGCATGGTGCGCTCAAATGACATTGGTCCATTCCGTGCTCAAGCCGTTGGTGGCTTGTCGCCGAAAAAGCCCGATCGGCCATTGAGGGAAATCAATCGACGCGGCTGGTCCAGCCGCATTCGCGGCCGCAAGGCATCGATCTGGAACGGACTACTTCGCCGCGACCACCGTCGTCATGGCATCCGCCGGCAAACTTGCCAGCAGCGCATGCAGCGTGCTCAAGGTCGAGTGATCGGCGATGCCGTCGATGCGCGCAGGGCGGAAGTGACGCTGAAATGCGGTGACCACTTCTATGGTTGGGCCGTCAAACTTGCCGTGCGTCGGGACATTGTAGCCGTATCTGGCGAGCGCCACCTGCAGCCCTGCAACGTCCTCGCTGATGCTGCCGAGTTTCAGCGATTCGCCGCGCACGATCGGCGCCGGCTGCACCCAGTGGCCGACGCCGGAATTGGCCAGCGAATGCCACGGAAACTTTTCGCCGGGGTCTTTCTTGCGTGCCGGTGCGACGTCGGAATGCGCGAGCACCCGATGCGAAGGCACCTTGCGGCGGAGCATGATGCCGCGGCACAGCGCGATCACGGCGGCGATCTGGCGCAGCGGGAAATCCGGATAGCCCCAGTCATGGCCGCGATTGATGATCTCGACTCCAATCGAGCAGGAATTGATGTCGTCCTCGCCGGCCCAGGAGGACACGCCGGCGTGCCAGGCGCGCTTGGCTTCCGGCACGCATTGCACGATGCGGCCGTCTTCCAGCACAATATAATGAGCCGACACGTCGGTGCCGGAGGTGCAGAGCCGGGCGATCGCACCCTCCACATCGGGCATGCCGGTGTAGTGCAGCAGGATCATGTCCGCGAGACGGCCATTGTTGCGGTCGCCGTGATTCGGCGACGGAATGACGTCGGATGCGATCGAAGAATCGGGAGTGAAGGTCTTCATGTCGGCGTTGGCCCTGTGCACGGGAAGGGCGCGTTGACGCTTCGAATTAATACCAGCAGATGCGAACGAACCAGAAGTCATTTTTCAAAGCCAAACCCGGCGGGAGAACGGCAATAGCATGTTCGAGCGATAATACGGTTTACTATTCGTTTACCTTCCGCCTGAGCAATGCCGCGGCCGGGTTCCCGCCCACATTTCGAGGGGGTGTGTGTGGCGCGCATCACCGGGTTTCGACGGACAAAAAGCACGGTTAAACCTGAAGCCGATCGTCAACGCTTTCTTAACGCTAAGTGCCGTTACTGAGTGGTGAAGAGCCGAACCGGGTTTGCGGACGGCCGAGGCCCTCTTTCGCGTTCGAATCGCCATGGTAGCCCAGCAAATTCCGTCTGGAAATGAGGGGGCGCGAGGCCGGGCGGGGCGAGGCGATCGTGCCTGTTCACGGCATGTCGGCCGGAAAAGCCCGGCAAAGCGCAGAGATTTGAGGCGCAATGGGGCCGTTCGCGTCCATCTTCCGATTTTCAGGCTGCAATGCGCCGGGGGACGGCGCATGAGCCCGGCTGCGCCGCGTCATATCTCAGTACTCGGCCGCGAAGCGGTCGAGATGCTCGCGCCCCGTGACGGCTGCATCTATGTCGACGCGACCTTTGGCGCCGGCGGTTACAGCCGCGCGATCCTGGCCGTCGCGGGAACCCGGGTCATCGGCATCGACCGTGACCGGTCGGCGGTAGCCGGTGGATTCGATCTGGTCGAGCAGTCCGAGGGACGGCTGACCCTGGTCGAGGACCGGTTCTCCAACCTTGCCGAGGTCTGCGCCGCGGAAGGGGCCGCCGCCGTCGATGGCGTGGTGATGGACGTCGGCGTCTCCTCGATGCAACTCGACCAGGCCGAACGCGGCTTCTCGTTCCGGTTCGATGGCCCGCTAGACATGCGGATGGGCCATGACGGCCCGACCGCGGCGGACGTGGTGGCAAAAGCCTCCGAGGCCGATCTCGCCAACATCATCTATATTTTCGGCGAAGAGCGCCATTCCCGCGCCGTGGCGCGCGCCGTCGTGGCGGCGCGCAAGGAAGCGCCGATCACGACGACCCAGGCGCTGGCCGATATCGTAGGAAAGGTGGTGCGTTCGAAGCCGAACGAGATCCATCCGGCGACGCGCACGTTCCAGGGATTGCGGATTTTCGTCAACGCGGAGCTCGACGAACTGCATCTGGCGCTGATGGCGGCCGAGCGCGCGCTGAAGCCGGGCGGGCGGCTGGTGGTGGTCTCGTTCCATTCGCTGGAAGACCGCATCGTCAAGGATTTCTTCAACGCGCGCGGCAAGACCGGCGGCGGATCGCGGCACCTGCCCGAGGTCGCGCAGGCCGCGCCGAGCTTTCAGATACTGACCAAGCGTCCCGTTGTTCCCGGCGATGCCGAGGTCGCCGCCAACCCGCGCGCGCGCTCCGCAAAGCTGCGCGCCGCCGAGCGTACCTCGGCGCCGGCGCACGCTGCCGATCGTTTGCCGGCCTGGCCCGTTCTCGCTGACGTAATGCGGGGAGGCTGAGCCATGCGGATCATCCATCTCCTCGTGATCGGCGCGCTGATTTTCGCGGCGGCCTACGTCTATCGCATCAAGATGGAATCGACGGCGCGCGTTGAGCGCGTGTTGCGGCTCAATGCCGAGATACGCGAGCAGCGCGACGCTATCGCGGCGCTGCGGGCCGAATGGGCCAAGCTCGATGCGCCGCTGCGGCTGCAGGGGCTCGCCGAACGCCATCTCAAACTGCAGCCGCTCGTCGCCACGCAATATGATCAATTGAAGAACCTGCCGGAACGGCCGCCGGCCTTTGCGCGGCCGGGCGCGCCCGATCCGATCGGCGCGATGATCAATACCATCGAGGCCGCGGCCGACGCGCCGCCCACCACCGGGTCCATTCCCGCGCCGGGAGCTCAGCGATGACCGGGCGAACGCGCAGCCACAATGAGCGGCCCGCCGAGCCATGGCGGCAGCGGCTGATCCGCAGCCTGCTCTACGGGCGCAACGTCGATCGCGCCGCCAAGGCAAGGGCGCGCGTGGGATTGGCCATCCTGCTGTTCGCTGCGGTCTATGCGGTGCTGGCCGGACGTCTTGTCATGTTTGCGGTCGGCGCCGACAGCCATGGCGCCCGCCGCGCCGGTTCGCAGGACGCGATCGCCACCGCGCGGCCCGATATCGTCGACCGCAACGGTGAGGTGCTCGCCACCGACGTCAAGGCGCCCAGCCTGTTCGGCGAGCCCCGGCGCATCATCGACAAGGATGAGGCGATCGAATTGTTGACCGCAGCACTTCCGGACCTCGACGAGGCGGAGGCGCGCACGCGACTGTCGGGACGCAAGGGTTTTGTCTGGCTGAAGCGCGAGATCACGCCGAAGCAGCAGCGCGACATCCACAAGCTCGGCATTCCCGGCATCGGCTTCCTGCGCGAGAACAAGCGCGTGTATCCGACCGGCGCCGCGGTCGCGCATCTGATCGGGCTGGTCAACATCGACAACCAGGGCATCGCCGGGATGGAGAAGTGGCTGGACAACAACGGTCTGGCTGATCTGCACCGCGCCGGCTTCGCGACCGACCGCTTGCAGAAGCCGGTGGAATTGTCGATCGACCTGCGCGTCGAGCACGCGCTGCGTGACGAACTCCTGAAAGCGAAAGAGAAATACAAGGCCAAGGCGGCATCCGGCCTCGTCTCCAACGTGCGGACCGGCGAGATCGTGGCGCTGGTGTCGCTGCCGGACTTCGATCCGAACAATCCGAAGGAAGCGCACGACCCCGACCGCATCAACCGCCTGACCACCGGCGTGTTCGAGATGGGCTCGACCTTCAAGGCGCTGACGCTGGCGATGGCGCTGGATTCCGGCAAGGCCACGCTCAACACTCTATATGATGGCCGCGGCGTGCTGAAATACGGCAAGTTCACCATTCACGATACCCACCCGGTCGGCCGCAATATCACGCTGGCGGAGGTGTTCACCTTCTCCTCCAACGTCGGTGCCGCCAAGATCGCGCTGGGGCAGGGCGTCGAGGCGCACAAGGCGTTCCTGAAGAAGCTCGGCCAGATGGACCGGCTGCGCACCGAACTGCCGGAAAGCGCCTCGCCGATCGTGCCGAAGCGCTGGACCGAACTCAACACCATCACGGCGTCCTTCGGCCACGGCATCGCGGTGGCGCCGCTGCAGGCCGTGATGGGCATAAACGCCTGCATCAATGGCGGTCTTTTGATTCCGCCGACCTTCCTCAAGCGGTCGGAAGAAGAGGCGAAGGCGATCGGCAAAAGGGTGCTGCGGCCGGAGACCTCGGAGAAGATGCGGTATCTGATGCGGCTGAATGCCGAGATCGGCACCGCCAAAAAGGCCGACGTGAAGGGCTATTATATCGGCGGCAAGACCGGCACATCGGAAAAGGTCGTCAACGGGCGCTATTCCAAGAAGCAGGTGCTGAACTCCTTCACCGCGATCATCCCGGCCGACAATCCGCAGTATCAGCTGCTGGTCATGCTGGACGAGCCGAAGGCGCTGCCGGAAACCCACGGCTTCATCACCTCGGGTTGGAACACGGTGCCGGCGGGCGGCAAGATCATCGCCCGCATCGGGCCGCTGCTCGGGATCGAGCCGCGCTTCGACCTGCCGCCGTCCGATCGCCTTATTCTTGCGACATCGAGGACAACCCAGTAAGGCTCATATCACGCGCGCCAAGCTGCGCGGGCCGGACTGGAACACGATGAAACTTTGCGACCTCTTCAGCGATGACGCTGCGATCGATCCGCAGGCGGAAGCTGTCGATGTAAAGGGCTTGGCCGTCGACAGCCGCGCGGTGAAGCCGGGCGATCTGTTCTTTGCACTCGCCGGCAGCAAGACCGATGGTTCGCGCTTTGTCGATGCGGCCATCGGCTCGGGCGCCGTGGCAGTCGCCGGTGACCATGCGCCGAACGGCCTGCGCGTACCCTTTGTTGCCACGCCAAACCCGCGGCGCGCGCTGGCGCTGGCGGCGGCACGATTTTTTCCGCGCCAGCCCGCGACCATTGCGGCGGTGACGGGGACCAGCGGCAAGACGTCGGTCGCCGCGTTCACGCGCCAGATATGGGAACGGCTCGGTCATGCATCGGCCAGCATCGGCACCATCGGGCTGGTTTCGCCCAAGCGCACGGTGTACGGCTCGCTGACGACGCCGGACCCGATCGCGCTTCACCGTCAGCTCGACGAAATCACCGGCGACGGCGTCACGCATCTTGCCTTCGAGGCGTCCTCGCACGGGCTCGACCAGTTCCGCCTCGACGGCGTGCGCATCGCCGCCGGCGGCTTTACCAATCTCACCCGTGACCACATGGACTATCATCCGGACGAGGCGCATTACCTGGCCGCCAAGCTGCGGCTGTTCCGCGATCTCGTCGTGCGTGATGGTGCGGCCGTGATCTCGGCCGATCATGATTGCTCGCCGCAGGTGATCGAGGCGGCGCGCACGCGTGGCTTGCGGATCATCGCCGTCGGCCGCAACGGGGATGATGCAGGCGAGGGCATACGTCTTGTCGAAGCCACTGTCGAAGGCTTTGCGCAAAGGCTCAAGCTCGAGCATCGCGGACGCACGCACGCGATCAAGCTGCCGCTGGTCGGCGAATTCCAGATCGAGAACGCGCTGGTTGCCGCCGGACTTGCGATCGGCACCGGCAGCGAGCCGTCGGCGGTGTTTGCCACGATCGAACATCTCGAAGGCGCCAAGGGGCGGCTGGAGCGGGTCGGTGAATACAATGGCGCGCCGATCTTCGTCGACTACGCCCACAAGCCGGACGCGCTGGCGAAAGCGCTGCAGGCGTTACGGCCATACGCCAAACGCAAGCTCGTCGTCATCGTCGGCGCCGGCGGTGACCGCGACGCCGGCAAGCGTCCAATCATGGGTGCGATTGCAAAAGAAAACGCCGATCACGTCATCGTCACCGACGATAACCCACGCAGCGAGAATCCGGCAGCGATCCGCGCCGCGATCCTGGCTGAAGCAAAAGGCGCCAGCGACATCGGCGATCGCGCCGAGGCGATCAAAACCGGAATATCAGCGCTGCAGCCCGGCGATGTCTTGCTGATCGCCGGCAAGGGGCATGAGACCGGCCAGATCGTCGGCGACAGGGTGTTGCCGTTCAGCGATCACGAGGCGGTGGCCGCCGCGCTCGCAGTGAGGGTGGCATGAGCACGACGCCGTTGTGGACCGTTGCCGAAGGAGCACGCGCGCTCGGCGTGTCGGGCGAATTTTCGGAAACGCCGATCGATTTCGTGACGCAGGACAGCCGCCTGGTGAAGCCGGGATGTCTGTTTGTGGCGCTCAGCGGCACGCCGAGCGGCGGCTTCATCTCCAGTTTCGCCAGCGCGCGCGACGGCTGGGAATTTGCCGACAAGGCGGAAGCGGCCGGCGCGGTCGCGATGATCGTTCCGCACCGGATTGATGGCGTCAGCGTTCCGCAACTGGTCGTCAAGGACACGCTGATCGATGGCCTGTGGCGGCTTGCGCGCGCGGCGCGGGCGCGGTTTTCGGGGCCGGTGATCGGCCTGACCGGCAGCGCCGGCAAGACCAGCACCAAGGAATTCCTCGCCGCCTATCCGAATGCCTATGCCAGCCCGAGCAGTTTCAACAATTTCTGGGGCGTGCCGCTGACGCTGTGCAACGCTAGCCCCGCGGCGAGCGTGTGGGTCGTCGAGATGGGCATGAACCAGAGCGGCGAGATCGCACGGCTCAGCGAGCGCACAAAA
Source organism: uncultured Bradyrhizobium sp. (assembly GCA_902826195.1). Classification (GTDB taxonomy): domain Bacteria; phylum Pseudomonadota; class Alphaproteobacteria; order Rhizobiales; family Xanthobacteraceae; genus Bradyrhizobium. The sequence goes on from CADEDX010000019.1 coordinate 16,358, forward strand.
CCGACCGTTGCGCTGGTCGTGAACGTGCAGCCGGTGCATCTGGAAAAGCTCGGCAGCCTGGATGCGATCCGGCGCGAGAAGGTCAGCATCGCGCAGGGCCTGCCGGAAAGTGGTGTGCTGGTACTGCCCGATGATGTCTCGGCGCCGGAATGGAGCGGCAAGCTGGTCCGCTTCGGCGCCGGATCCGAGGTGCGCGAGTTGCAGCATACGGCCGAAGGCGAGGGCTGGCATGTCGCCGCCGATGTCAACGGCAAGCGCGTCGGGTTCGGCTTGACGCCGGGTGCGCCGCATCGCCTGCAGAACGCGCTGGCCGCGCTGGCTTCAATTCACGCCGCCGGGCTTGATCCTGTGGCGCTGGCGAAAGAACTCGACCATGTCGGAATCATGACCGGCCGCGGCGTCGAGCAGGCGGCCCATGGCGTCACCGTGATCGACGATAGTTTTAACGGCAATCCGGCCAGCATGGTGGCCGCGCTCGGCAGCCTGAAGGCGCGGCCGGTAAAGGCCGGCCGGCGCGTCGCCATTCTCGGCGACATGCTGGAGTTGGGCGATGACGCGCCCGCCTATCACGAAAAACTCGCGAAGGATCTGCCGGGCATCGACGCGATCTATTGCGTCGGCCCGCTGATGCGTCACCTTTATGACCTCGTGCCGGCGGAGCGGGCGCTCGGCTGGCACGGAGATCCGGCCACGCTCGATCCCCAACAAATCGCCGCATTGCTGCGGGACGGGGACGTCGTGGTCGTCAAGGGCAGCAAAAAGATGTTCTGGGTGAACAAGTTTGTGCCCAGGCTAGTGGCCGCCCTGCAGGCAAAGGCGTAAACTGGCCGCACTTGACGGCTGGCGTGTCCGCCGGTGGCGATTCGTCAATACCGCGTGCGCGGCCAAGATTTGCTTGGTTTGAGGATGAAAACGATTATCAAGGCGTCACCGGAACCAATGCGTTGCCGGCGCGCTTCCCGCCAAAGACGGCGCAACCAAGCCGCGTGATAGGGCCTACCTGAATGTTTTATTGGCTGATCGAGCTTTCCAACACCGTTCCCGGTTTTGGCATCTTCCGCGGCGCCTTCAACGTGTTTCGCTACATCACCTTCCGCACCGGCGGCGCGATGGTGACGGGCGCGCTGTTCGTGTTCCTGTTCGGGCCCTGGATCATCGATCATCTGCGCTTGCGGCAGGGCAAGGGCCAGCCGATCCGCACCGACGGCCCGGCATCGCATCTGATCTCCAAGAAGGGCACGCCGACGATGGGCGGGCTGATGATCCTGTCCGGCCTCGTGGTCTCGACGCTGCTGTGGGCCAATCCGCTCAACCCCTATGTCTGGATCGTGCTGGCGGTGACGCTCGGCTTCGGCTTCGTCGGCTTTTACGACGACTATCTGAAGGTCACCAAGCAGAGCCATAGCGGTTTTGCCGGCAAGCTGCGGCTGCTGATCGAGGCGGTGATTGCGCTGGTGGCGTGCTACGCGCTTGTACGGCTCGGCCGCGATGCGACCTCGACCTCGCTCGCGATACCTTTCCTGAAGGACGTGGTGATCAATTTCGGCTGGTTCTTCGTGGCTTTCGGCGCGTTCGTCATCGTCGGCGCCGGCAATGCAGTGAACCTGACCGATGGCCTCGACGGCCTTGCGATCGTTCCGGTCATGATCGCCGCCGCGAGTTTTGGCATGATCTCGTATCTGACGGGCAACGCGGTATTCTCCGACTATCTGCAGATCAGGTACGTCGCCGGCACCGGCGAGCTTGCGGTGCTGTGCGGCGCGGTGCTCGGCGCCGGCCTCGGCTTCCTCTGGTTCAACGCGCCGCCGGCTTCGATCTTCATGGGGGACACGGGCTCGCTCGCGCTCGGCGGCATGCTGGGTGCGACCGCGGTGGCGGTCAAGCACGAGATCGTGCTGGCCGTGATCGGCGGACTGTTCGTGCTGGAAGCCGTCTCCGTTATCGTGCAGGTCGCCTCGTTCAAGATGACCGGCAAGCGCGTGTTCCGGATGGCGCCGCTGCACCATCATTTCGAGCAGAAGGGCTGGACCGAACCGCAGATCGTGATCCGTTTCTGGATCATTTCCGTGATGCTGGCGCTGGCCGGCCTATCCACGCTAAAACTGCGGTGATCGCCTTGCATCGGACTTCCGAGGTCAATCCTTGATCCCCGTCACCTCCTTCGCCGGCAAGACCGTCGCCGTTTTCGGCCTCGGCGGTTCGGGCCTTGCAAGCTGCCACGCACTGAAGGCCGGCGGCGCGGAAGTCATCGCGGGCGACGACAGCACGGAGAACATCGCCAAGGCGGCGCAGGCCGGCTTCACCACGGCCGACCTGCGCACGGTGTCGTGGGCGAATTTCGCGGCGCTGATCCTCACCCCCGGTGCGCCGCTGACGCATCCCGCGCCGCATTGGTCGGTGCTGATGGCGCGGCAGGCCGGCTGCGAGGTGATCGGCGATATCGAACTGTTCTGCCGCGAGCGGCGGCGCAATGCGCCGGACGCGCCGTTCGTCGCCATCACCGGCACCAACGGCAAGTCGACCACCACGGCGCTGATCGCGCATTTGATGAAGGTCGCCGGCTACGATACCCAGATGGGCGGCAATATCGGCACCGCGATCTTGTCGCTGGAGCCGCCGCGGATGGGCCGCGTGCACGTGGTCGAGATGTCGTCCTACCAGATCGACCTGGCGCCGTCGCTCGATCCGTCCGTCGGCATTTTGCTCAATGTCAGTGAGGACCATATTGATCGCCACGGCACGCTGGAAAACTATGCCGCCGTGAAGGCGCGGTTGGTGGCCGGCGTGCAGCCGAACGGAACCTCCATTGTCGGTGTCGACGACGGCTGGTGCCGCAACATCGCCGACCGGCTCGACCGGGCGGGAAAACGCGTGGTGCGAATCTCCGTGAAGTACCCGCTGCCCGACGGCGTCTATGTCGAGCGCGAGACCATCGTGCAGACGGATGGCGGCGCGCGCACCGAGATCGCGAGACTGGGCGGCATCGGTTCGCTACGCGGGCTGCACAACGCGCAGAACGCGGCCTGCGCCGCGGCGTGCGCGCTCGCCATGGGCATCTCGTCCGAAGTCCTGCAAAAGGGCCTGCGCAGCTTTCCCGGCCTCGCGCACCGCATGGAGCAGGTCGGCCGCCGCGGCAACGTGCTGTTCGTCAATGATTCCAAGGGCACCAATGCGGATGCTGCCGCGCATGCGCTGTCGTCTTTCGGCGATATCTTCTGGATTGCCGGCGGCAAGCCGAAGCAGGGCGGCATCGCAGGCCTCCTCGAATATTTTCCGCGCATCCGCAAGGCCTATCTGATCGGCGAGGCCGCGCCGGAATTTGCCGGCACGCTCGGCGAGCACGTGCCGCACGAGATTTCCGAAACGCTGGATGTGGCGGTCGCCAGCGCCGCCCGTGACGCCGAATCCTCAGGGCTCCCCGATCCGGTCGTGCTGCTGTCGCCGGCCTGCGCCTCGTTCGACCAGTACCGAAATTTCGAAATCCGCGGCGCCAAGTTCCGCGATCTGGTGACGGCCATCCCCGGTGTCAAACCTGTGGTTTGATGTAGGATGGGTAGAGCGTAGCGAAACCCATCCGCTCCCTGAGCGATATTGATGGGTATCGCTGCACTCCACCCATCCTACTGGTTGGAGCGTATCGTCAATGCCGGTTCACGTTCCCTCACGCATCGGGCTGTCGGGTGCGGTCTTTTCAGCCATCGTCGTGTCACATGTTTTCATGTGCGCGGCTGCATGGGCCTCCGACAATGTGACACTTACCGAGTCGACGATCTCGTGGAGCACGGTCAAATACGCGACCGATGCGCAGAACGGTTTTGTCAGCGGCTCGTTCGACAAGAACACCATCGTCGACCGCACGCTCAAGTCCTACGTTATCGAGAACCGCTATCTGAAGGTCACGCTCGTCCCCGAATTCGGCGGGCGCATCCTTTCCATGATCTACAAGCCGACCGGCCGCGAGCAGCTCTACCGCACCGAGGTCGGCGTGCCCTTTGGCATGAACGCCGGCAATTTCTATTACGACTGGCTGATGGTGTATGGCGGCATCTTCCCCACCTTCCCGGATCCCGAGCACGGCAGGGCCTGGTCGAAGCCGTGGGCTTTTAATGTCGTGAAAGAGCGTGCCGGTGAAGTGACGGTGTCGATGTCGTTCAGGGACGACGTCGCCTATCCCGCCGCACCCGGCCGGTTTTTCAAGGGAGCAACCGGTATCGAAGCGACGTACTATGTGACGTTGAAAGCCGATCGCGCCGCACTCGACGCCCGTGTGGTGCTAAAGAATCCGCAAGATCGCGCGGTCGATTATGAATACTGGACGTGCACGACGCTGGCGCCGGGATCGGACCCGAACCATCCCAGAACGACCGGCGGCGCCGAAATCATCGCGCCGATCGAGGCCTACACCACGCCACGCTACTGGGCCCATCTGGCCGACGGCGACGAACGCACGGCTGCGGGCAGCCGTTTCGAAAAGCTGCGCCGCTTCAGGAACTGGCCGACGATGGGCATCGCCTATGCAGCCCCCGACATGCAGGGCGGCAATTTCTGGGGCGTGATCAACCACGACAATGAAGAAGGGATCATCCGCATCGCCGACAACAGGCTCACGCGCGGTCTGAAGATGTGGACGTGGGGATTTCCCTCGTTCACCAACCAGGCCGATGCGCGCAAGCAGCCGACCGAGGCGCAGCCTTATGTCGAACTGTGGGCGGGCGTATCGGACCAGTTTTTCCACCGCGCCCAATTGCCCGCGCATGGCGAGTTCTCCATCCCCGAAACCTACAGCCCGACCGTCGGCATGAGCAACGTGACGGCCGCGAACGAGCGCGTTCTGATCAATCTCTCGGCCACGGCTTCCAGCGTGGACCTCCAGTTCTTCAGCATCGAACCGGCTACGCCTCTACGTGTCACGCTGAAACGCGGCGATGTGGTCGTGTTCAACGAAGCCGTGCAGGCCGATCCCAAAAACGGCAACCGCATTTCCGCGGCGATGCCTGCCGGGGGCGGCGATCAGGTGCGGCTGACGATCACGACCTCGGATGGACGAGAGGTGATCGCTGCTGAGACAAGGATGATGAAGTAGTCTAACCGTGGGAATTTATGTGGCTGCCGTGGCGACAAGACGCTGACGTCAAGGACCAAAGTTGTGGGGAACGTGCATGGATCTGTGGGCGAGTGGGTGGTGGATGAGACGGATGCCCAAGCGTTAGAGCGCTGGGGAAACGTCGTGCTTGAGTTCGATCACAGCGGCGGACTGATTTACACAGTTCGTGGCGATGACAAGGATGAGATCGTCATTATATCAGGTCGAGGGAACGACGCTCATCACGGACCAGCCATCTGCGCCACACGTTGAACGCACGCAGTTCTCATTTACGTCGGACGGCGTTCTGAGCCTGGCCTTTGGCGGCGTGCCGTCTCGGTTCGTAAGAACAAGCAAGCCTCCCACACGCCTCAAATCATCCGCGATTCGTTAACCCCTCGTAAACCATCCTCCGCCACCAATGGGCGCTACCTCTGTATTCGGGGACGTCCATGCTGCACCGAGACCAACGCACGCCGTTTTCGGACTGGTGGTGGACCGTCGACAAGCTGCTGCTCGGCGCGATCATGATGCTGATGCTGGGCGGGGTCATCCTGTCGCTGGCGGCGAGCCCGCCGGTGGCGACGCGGATCGGGCTCGATCCCTTTCATTTCTTCGGCCGGCACGTGCTGTTCCTGCTGCCGTCCCTGATGGTGCTGATCGGGGTGTCGTTCCTGTCGCCGAGGCAGATTCGCCGCCTCGCGCTGCTGGTGTTCGTGGTGAGCATCGTCCTGATCGTGGCGACGCTGGCGTTCGGTGCCGAGGTGAAGGGCTCGCGACGCTGGATCACGCTGCTCGGCCTCAACATCCAGGCTTCCGACTCCGCCAAGCCAGCCTTCGTGGTGATGGCGGCGTGGCTGTTTGCGGAATCGACAAAACGTCCGGAAATGCCGGCGACGTCGATGGCGATCGTGCTGTTGCTGACGCTGGTGTCGCTTTTGGTGATGGAGCCGGATTTCGGCCAGACCATGCTGATCCTGATGGTGTGGGGCGCGCTGTTCTTCATCGCGGGCATGCGGATGGTCTGGGTGGCGGGATTGGCTGGCGTTGCGGCGGCTGGGTTGTTCAGCGCCTATCTGTTCGTTCCGCATGTCGCCGGCCGTATCAAGCGCTTCATGAATCCGGCTTCGGGCGACACCTTTCAGGTCGATATGGCGATGGAAGCGTTCTGGAACGGCGGCTGGTTCGGCCTCGGGCCGGGCGAGGGGATCGCCAAGCGCAGTCTGCCCGACAGCCATACCGATTTCGTGTTCGCGGTGGCAGCTGAAGAATTCGGCATCATCCTGTGCCTGGCGCTGGTCTCATTGTTCGCCTTCATCGTGATCCGGACGCTGACCCGCGCCTATGCGAGCGAGGACATTTTCGCGCGCTTTGCCGCCTCGGGCCTTGCGATCCTGTTCGGCGTTCAGGCGGCCATCAACATGGCGGTCAACCTGCAACTCATTCCCGCCAAGGGCATGACGCTGCCCTTTATCTCGTATGGCGGCTCGTCGATCATCTCGCTGGCCTATGGCGTCGGCATGATGCTGGCGTTGACACGGCAGCGTCCGCGCACCGAGGTCGAATCGATGAATGCGGCCGGCGTCTCGCGCAGCTATGCCTGACCGCAACGTCCGTGGTGACGGCGGCCCCGCCGTCGGCTATTTGGAGCCATGGACAAGAATGCCCCTCTCATTCTCCTGGCCGCCGGCGGCACCGGCGGCCATCTGTTTCCGGCCGAAGCGCTCGGCGTCGAATTGATCCGGCGCGGCCTGCGCGTGCGGCTCGTGACCGACGCGCGCGCACTGCACTACAGTGGCCTTTTCACTCCTGACGACATCGACGTGGTGCCGAGCGAGACCGTGCGCGGCCGCTCGCCGCTGGCGCTGCTGCGCACCGTCACCACGCTCGGGCACGGCACGCTGGTGGCAATCCGGCTGGTGCGGCGGCTGAAGCCTGCGGCCGTGGTCGGCTTCGGCGGCTATCCGACGCTGCCGCCGCTGATGGCGGCGCGCTTCCTCGGCGTGCCCGGCATCATTCACGACGCCAATGCAGTGCTCGGTCGGGCCAACCGCTTTCTGTCCCGCCGCGTCAAAGCGATCGCCACCTCGCTGCCGGGCGTGCTCGATCGCGATCCTGATCTGGCGGGCAAGACGGTGACCGTCGGCACGCCGATGCGGCCCGCGATCCTCACCGCTGCCGCCGTGCCGTTTGCACAGCCCGAGCCGAACGGGCCGCTGCGGATCCTGGTGGTCGGTGGCAGCCAGGGCGCGCGGGTCATGAGCGATATCGTGCCCGGCGCGATCGAAAAGCTGGAGCCCATGCTGTGGAGCCGGCTGGTTCTGACCCAGCAGGTGCGCAAGGAAGACATGGAGCGGGTGCGCGCGATCAATGAGCAGCGCAAGATCAACGCCGAACTCGCGCCGTTCTTTACCGACCTGCCGGCGCGGCTGGCGTCCAGTCATCTGGTGATCTCGCGCTCCGGGGCCGGCACGGTGGCGGAACTCGCCGCCATCGGTCGTCCCTCTATTCTCGTGCCGCTGCCCGGCGCGATCGATCAGGACCAGTTCGCCAATGCCGGCGTACTGGCGGATGTGGGTGGGGCTTTGCGGATAGCGCAAGCCGACTTCACGCCGGACCGGCTGGCCGCAGAAATCTCAGCGCTCGCCGCCGAACCGGCGCGGCTCACCGCGATGGCATCGGCCGCCCGCGGCGTCGGCAGGCTGGATGCAGCCGAGCGGCTGGCCGATCTGGTGATCAAAACGGCCGGAATCTAGGCGGGAACGATGATTTTTAACCGTCGTGGCGTCATGGCCGGGCTTGTCCCGGGCATGACGGCGAAGGTGAGAATGCCATGAGACTGCCGCGCGAGATCGGACCCATTCACTTCGTCGGGATCGGCGGTATCGGCATGAGCGGGATCGCCGAGGTGCTGGTCAACCTCGGCTATACCGTGCAGGGCTCGGATGCCTCGGAAAGCGGCAATGTCGCGCGGCTGCGCGAGAAGGGCGTCAAGGTCTCGATCGGCCACAAGGCCGAAAATGTCGAAGGGGCCGACGTGGTGGTGGTTTCGACCGCGATCAAGCGCGACAATCCCGAACTGATGGCGGCGCGCGCCCAGCGCATCCCGGTGGTGCGCCGCGCCGAAATGCTGGCCGAGCTGATGCGGCTGAAAAGCTGCGTCGCGATTGCCGGCACCCATGGCAAGACCACGACGACCACGATGGTGGCGACGCTGCTCGATGCCGGCGGCATCGATCCAACCGTCATCAATGGCGGCATCATCAACGCTTATGGCTCCAATGCGCGGCTCGGCGCCGGCGACTGGATGGTCGTGGAAGCCGACGAGAGCGACGGCACCTTCCTGAAGCTGCCTGCCGATGTCGTGATCGTCACCAACATCGATCCGGAACATCTCGATCACTTCAAGACGTTCGACGCGATCCAGGACGCGTTCCGCAATTTTGTCGAGAACGTGCCGTTCTACGGCTTTGCCGTGATGTGCACCGATCATCCCGTGGTGCAGAGCCTGGTCGGCAGGATCGAGGACCGCCGCATCGTCACCTATGGCGAGAACCCGCAGGCCGATGCGCGGCTGGTAGACCTGACGCCGATGGGCGGCGGCTCGAAGTTCAAGGTGGTGTTCCGCAACCGCAAGACCGACGCCACACATGAAATATCGGACCTCATGCTGCCGATGCCGGGGCGGCATAACGCCTTGAACGCGACGGCGGCGATCGCGGTGGCGCACGAGCTCGGCATGTCCGACGAGGCGATCCGCAAGGCGATCGCGGGCTTCGGCGGCGTCAAGCGGCGCTTCACCCGGACCGGCGAAACCAACGGCGTCACCGTGATCGACGATTACGGTCACCACCCGGTCGAGATAGCGGCGGTCCTTAAAGCGGCGCGTGAATCAACCAACGGCAAAGTCGTTGCCGTGGTGCAGCCGCATCGGTTCACCCGGCTGCAATCGCTGTTCGAGGAATTCTGCACCTGCTTCAACGATGCCGATGCGGTCGTGGTCGCCGAGGTCTATCCGGCCGGGGAGGCGCCGATCGAGGGCATCGACCGCGATCATTTCGTGCTCGGCCTGCGCGCCCACGGCCATCGCGAGGTCATCCCGCTGCCGAATTCGGGCGAACTGGCCAGAATCATTCACGGCATCGCGGGCCCGGGAGACCTAGTCGTCTGCCTCGGCGCCGGCAACATCACGCAATGGGCCTACGCATTGCCGGGCGAATTGAAGGCTTTGGGCTAGCCGTGACCTTTCCCGACATCACGCCTGACCTCAAGGCCGCCATGCCGGAGCTGCGCGGGCGGCTGCTGGCGAACCAGTCGCTGGCGGAGTTGACGTGGTTTCGCGTCGGCGGGCCGGCGCAGGTGCTGTTTACGCCGGCGGATGAGCACGATCTGGCGTATTTCCTCAAGTATCTTGCGAAGCAATTGCCGGTCTACGTCGTCGGCGTCGGTTCCAATTTGATCGTGCGCGACGGCGGCATCGAGGGCGTGGTGATCCGCCTGTCGCCGCGGGCGTTCGGCGAGACGTCGGCGTCAGGCGATACCGTCAGCGCGGGCGCGGCCGCGCTCGACAAGCGCGTGGCGGAGACCGCGGCCGCCGCCGGCATCGGCGGCATGGAATTCTTCTTCGGCATCCCCGGCACCATCGGCGGCGCGCTGCGGATGAACGCCGGCGCCAATGGCGGCGAGACCAAGGACGTTCTGATCGAGGCCACAGGGATCGGCCGCGACGGCACGCGGCATGTCTTCGGCAACGCCGACATGAAGTTCGTCTATCGCAACAGCGGCGTCGACCCCTCGATCATTTTCACCTCTGCGCGGTTTCGCGGGCAGATCACCGACGCCGAGGTCATTCGCGCGCGAATGAACGAGGTGCAGACCCACCGCGATACCGCTCAGCCGATACGTGAAAAGACCGGCGGCTCGACCTTCAAGAATCCGCCCGGCCACAGCGCCTGGAAACTGATCGACGCCGCCGGCTGTCGCGGCCTGCGTGTCGGCGGCGCCCAGGTCTCGGAAATGCACTGCAATTTCCTCATCAACGCCGGTAACGCCACCGGGCATGATATTGAAACGCTGGGAGAAACCGTGCGCGAGCGGGTTAAAGCAAATTCTGGAATCGAGCTACACTGGGAAATCAAGCGGATCGGAATCGGGCAAGGCTGATGCGGATTACCATTCTCTTCGGCGGCACCAATAAAGAGCGGCTGGTCTCGGTCGCAAGTGCGCAGGCGCTGCATCGCGCCTTGCCGGAAGCCGACCTCTGGTTCTGGGACGTCGCCGATACCGTGCATGAGGTCGCATCGCAACAGCTGCTCGAGCATTCGCGCCCCTTCGAGGATGAATTCAAACCCGGCAACCGCGGCCTGCCGCTCGAAGCCGCGCTCGACAAGGCGAAGGCCGAGGATCGCGTGCTGGTGCTCGGCCTGCATGGCGGCCGGGCCGAGAACGGCGAATTGCAGGCGATGTGCGAACTGCGCGGGATCGCCTTCACCGGGTCTGGCTCGGCGTCGTCGAACCTCGCCTTCGACAAGGCGGCTGCGAAGCGCTTTGCGGCGATCGCGGGCGTCACGGTGCCGGCGGGCGTGGCCCTGGAAAACCTCGACGCGGCGTTTGAGGAATACGGCAAGTTGATCGCCAAGCCGGCGCGGGACGGGTCGAGCTATGGCCTGATTTTCGTCAACGCGAAGCAGGACCTCGTTGCCGTCCGCAACGCCGCCAGGACCGAAGAGTATCTGATCGAGCCGTTCGTCGCGGGCGGGGAAGCGACCTGTGGCGTGCTGGAGCAGTCGGATGGCACCATGATGTCGCTGCCGCCGGTCGAGATCGTGCCGGGCGAGGGCGCCTTCGACTACGCGGCCAAATACTTGCTCAAATCGACGCAGGAAATCTGCCCGGGGCGCTTTACGCCAGCTGTCACGGCGCAGCTGCAGGATCAGGCGATGCGGGCGCACAGGGCGTTGTCCTGCAGCGGCTACTCCCGGACCGATT
>CADEDX010000020.1 GCA_902826195.1 uncultured Bradyrhizobium sp.
ATCGGCGAAGCCAACGGGTTCGGCGATCACGTCCGCTTCTCCTGGGGACTCGGTCCCGACGGCGCCGACAGCCCGATCAAGGGAACCGATTTCGCCGTGCTCAGCGACGGCCGCATCCGCAGCATCACCGGATTCCTGGATCAAGTTCCGGCGGGAGCATGAGAGCGGCGATACGGGCGACCGCCTTTCCGCGCAATGTCTTCAGGAAGCCGCAGGCCAACCGCTGGAATTCAGCGTCCAGTACACGGACTTAGGCCGCCCGCACCGAACTGAGGAACTTGCCGACCTCGCGCTTGAGCCGGTCGCTTTCGCCGGATAAGGACTTTGCCGCACCGAGCACCTGACCCGAAGCGGACCCCGTCTCGCTGGCCCCGCGCTGCACGTCGGCGATGTTGGCCGAAACCTGCTGCGTCCCGTTGGCGGCCTGCTGCACATTTTTCCTGGGTCGCCGCACCCTGCTCCTCGACCGCGGCTGCGATGGTGGAGGCGATCTCCGACATCCGTCCGATGGTGTTGCCGATCTCCTTGATGGCAGCGACCGATTCCTGGGTCGCCGCCTGGATGCCCGAAATCTGCTGGCTGATCTAGCCGGTCGCTTTCGCCGTCTGCTCGGCCAGAGCCTTCACTTCGGACGCCACGACCGCGAAGCCGCGCCCCGCTTCGCCGGCCCGCGCCGCTTCGATGGTGGCATTGAGCGCCAGCAGATTGGTCTGGCCGGCGATGGTGTTGATCAATTCCACCACATCGCCGATCCGCGTGGCCGCCTTGGCGAGTTCTCCGACGCGGTCATTGGTCTTCTGCGCCTGGTCCACCGCCTCATTGGCGATCCGCGCCGAGCCCTGGACCTGGCGGCTGATCTCGTTGACCGAGGAAGCCATCTCCTCGGTGGCGGATGCGACCGACTGCACATTGGTGGAGGCTTCCTCGGAAGCTGCCGCAACCTTGGTGGCGAGTTCCTCCGAACGCTCGGCGGTCGCCGTCAGCGTGCCGGCGGAGGCTTCCAGCTCGGTCGAGGCCTGTGACACGACGTCGACGATTTTCGCCGATCATTGCCTCGAAGTCGCTGGTGATCTGATCGACTCGCTGGCCGCGCTGGATCTTGGCATCCGCCTCGACCGCAGCGGCCTCGTCGGCGGCCTTCTTGGCGATCAGGGCGTCCTTGAACACCTGCAGCGAGCCTGCCATCGCACCGATTTCGTCGGCGCGCTTTATGGTCGGGATCGTGACCTCGTGCCGGCCGGCGGCGAGTTCGCCGATCACTCCGGTCAGCGTCGCGATCGGTGTGATCACGCGCCGCCGCAGCATCACGGTAACGCCGGCAAGCACGGCAAGCAGCGCCACCACGGCAAGACCGGCCAGCGCCAGCATGGTCAGCGCCCCATCGCGTGCGGCGCCTGCGCGCGCTTCCGCTTCCGCCAAAGCGGCGTCGCGCACCGCGAAGAAGGCCTGCACTGCCGGCACGATCGTGCCGGCGAGTTGATCGGCGTTGATCGCGTAATTGCCATCGGCGCGCCCGACCGCCATCTCTTTTTCAAGCCACGGCGCGACTTTCCCGAAATAACCATCGATGGCGTCGTTCATCGCCTTCGCAAGACGCGGCGGGCTGCCGATCTGGTCAACGCCGGCCTCGATCCGCTCGCGATCGAGATCGACACGACCCTGGGCGCGATCGGTAATGGATATTTCAGCCGCGGTCAGCGGACGGCGTGTGCTGATCGCTAGCGACATGGTGGCGGCACGTCCACCCGCCGAGATTCGCAGATCCTGCGACGTGCGGGCGACATTCAACAGCGCCGTCAGCGACGCATCGGACATCGCGACCTGGTTTTCAAGCCGATTTCAACAGCGGCTCGAGAATTCCGACAACCGCGGCAATGCCCGGCAGGAAACCCTTGACCGCCGCCGGATCGCGCCCGCTCATCGGCAGCATCAGCGCACGATCGCTCGCCGCGGTAACGACGGCCAGCTTGGCCGCCGCCTGGTTGAGCCCCTGGACGATCGCGGCGCCATCATTGAGCGCGACGACCGCCGTCCGCGCCTTTGCGAACGCGGCATCGGCCGCCTTCACTGCCTTTGCGGCGGTCTCGATCTGCGCGGGCGTCGCGGCCGTCTCCTGGAACAGCGGTCCGACATAAGGCGCCCGATAGCTGGCGACCTGCTGGCAAACCGCCAGCACCGCGCCGTAGGCTTCCACCGTCTTGATCGCCTCGCTCTTGCCGGCAAAGGTACGGTATTGCGGGACGAGAACCCCGGCGCCGAGGACGACGGCCAGGATCGTCACCGACAGCATCGATATCGCAAATAGACGACCGATCCGCATGTTGCGATTCCGCTGCATAAGGGAGCGGTCAGCGTATCCGGAACTCGGCTAAAGCAGCCTTAGTGCAGGCTAAAATGCGAGCCGGTAGAACTACGGGGCTGCCGCCGCTCCGGGCCGTCGGGACCGGAGCAGGATCGTCACCAGTCGTACCGACACCGCGGCCTGCCAGACCGGATAGAGAAACGAAGTCCGGTCGAGCCCGAGCGCATTGTCGAGTGCCAGCAGCGTGCCGGCGAACGCCCCGGTGGTCAGCATCGGCCACCAGGCGGCCACCACGCGCGGCCCGGCCGGCAGCATGGCGATCCCCAGCGCCATCACGGCTGCGCCAACCAGACCGCCGGTCAACCCGGCCAACAGATAACGCATGGCTGTCGCAGCACCCACGGTCTGCGCCTCGATGAAGATCGCCGCGTTCACCGCGCAGACAAAGGCGACCATGGTGATGACAGCGGCAAGCATCGCTGCCCAAAGCGGGTTGGCGCTGAAGCGCCGCACCAGAACGCAGACGAGCACGGCGAACGGCACCGCGATCAGAGAAATGCGAAACTGGCCGGGCAAGCCGACGATATGATCGATCAGCGTTGGCAGAAGCGGCGTGAGAACGCCGGAGATGACACCGCCGCCGGCGGCCGTCACTAGGTTGCGCAAGGTGTCAGCGGAGGCGATCGCCTGGGTCAACGCCCACTCCTTTTTCGACCAGTACGGCCGCCATAGCACGGCAGCGAACGAAATCGAATGCAGCACACGAAACGCGAGCCGGCGCGTTATCCCGTCGCACAAATAAAAGCCGCGCCAACCCGAAGGTTGACGCGGCAATGGCCGTTCTGTTGCCAGGTGGACCAACCCCGAACAGGTTACGCCGCGAGGCGCACTTCGTTCAATGCAACGTTATCGTTTGCATTTAGGTTTTTGACCCGATAACGGCGGTATCATGCCGAGCACAATTCAGAGCTTCTTTGCGACCATCGATCCTGGTTCGCCCCCGCCCTAGCAGCCCTGGGATTTGGCCTTCCGGCAAAATCGATCTCACCGGGATGAGACCTTTAAGCTCAAGCTGCTAAGGTGGAGGCGCCGGGTACTGCCCCCGGGTCTGCCCGCAGTCCACTCTAAGGTTCAGCGCCATCGTCTTGCGACGAAGCGACCCTACGCGTGATCGGTGAGGAAAGATAGGGCGTTGCAAACCTGGAACAAGCTGGAGCGGGCGAAGGGAATCGAACCCTCGTATGCAGCTTGGGAAGCTGCCGTTCTACCATTGAACTACGCCCGCGGAAGCCACGCGTCTGGTTTTGGGCTCCGGCCCGACGCAGCTTACATTGTCGGAGCTTGCGGCAATCTGCAACCCCCTCTCGCGGGGAAGAGCTTGCTTCGCAACCGGAACAGCAATTCGCGCCGCGGGGACGTCCACTTACAGAAAATCGGTGAACTCCTCCACCGTGAGCCCCGCCTGTCGAATGATCGAACGCACGGTGCCTGGCTTCAGGTCTCGTCCGGCATAAACCGGAACGGTCACCGTACGCGACGGGTCATCGGGATAGACAAGAACGTGATGACTGCCGACGATTCGATCGACCAGGAAGCCCGCTCGTGTGAGAGCCTGGATAACACGCTTGCCGCTGACGACCGGCAGCTTTACGCCTCCCGCTAGGCGGCCACCGTGACGTGGCGGATCTCGGGATGGGCATCGGACGGCGGCGCCAATCCACGGTCCTGCCTGTACGCCAGGACGGCCCGGATGGCTTCCTCGGCATTGGCGAGCGCCTCCTGTTCAGTGTCGCCTTCCGTCACAACTTCGGGTAACGCCGGCACCAGCACGGTGAAGCCGCCGCCTTCCTGCGGTTCGAGGATCACGGAATAACTGTAGCTTGCCGCCATAATGTCACTCCCGCGATTCCGGCTTTGGGAAGTCGCCGTTCCAACTTTGAACTACGCCCTGATCGCTGTTCATGTTTAATCGACCTCGCGCCATCCGCCAAGCTGTTCCGTTTCTCTCGCCCGCCTCGCCGTCAAAATCCCGGAAATTCCAGATGCGTCCCGTTGCGCCGATGCCGTTCCACCGCGTGCTCGAAGCCGACTACTACGCCGACGGGATCTCGGCCCATGGCGGAGCAATTTCCAAACGCAGGGTGCTCTCGATCGAGGGCGGCAGCCCGACCTTAAGCAAGACGCTGTTCGAGGTGCTGCTGCCGGTTGCGCCGACGCGCGCGCATCCCTAAATCTGCGCCATGGCATCCACCACACTGCTCGAACACCAAACGATTTCCGTTTTTGACTTTCGTTGTACCGTAGGCCCCGGCGACAAGCCGTTCGCGGAGCAGCACCGCTGTCACTCGATTTCCTATGTCCGCAAGGGCAGTTTCGGCCTGCACTGCCGCGGCAGGTTCAGCGAACTGGTGGCGGGGTCGGTGCTGATTGGCCATCCCGGCGACGAATACACCTGCACCCATGAGCACGTCTGCGGCGACGAATGCCTGTCGTTCTTCCTCGCGCCCGAACTGGTGGAAGCGATCGGCGACAGCCAAAGCCCCTGGCAGGTCGGCGCCGTGCCGCCGCTGCCGGAGCTGGTGGTGCTGGGCGAGCTGGCGCAATCGGCAGCAGATGGCAGCAGCGACATCGGCCTCGACGAAATCGGCCAGGTGCTGGCGAGCCGCTTTGTCGAGGTGGTTTCCGGCAGCAAACGCAAATCCGGCCCCGAGGCCGCGCGCGACCGCCGCCGCGCGGTGGAGACCGCGCTGTGGATCGACGCCAACTCGCACCTCCAGATTAAACTCGATGACGCGGCAGCGCAGGCCGGGATCAGCCCGTTCCACTTCCTGCGGCTGTTCTCGCAAACGCTCGGCGTCACCCCGCATCAGTATCTGATGCGCTCGCGGCTGCGCCATGCCGCGCGGCGGCTGGCCGATGACGACAGCCCGGTCACCGACATCGCTTATGACGTCGGCTTTTCGGACCTCTCCAATTTCGTGCGCACCTTCGGCCGCGCCGCCGGCGCCTCGCCGCTGAAATTCCGTCAGGCATCGCGCGGCGACCGCAAGATTTTCCAAGAACGGCTGGCTCTCAACTAGCTAGGTTTTCTCCAGGCCGCGCGGTTTGACGCGCGCTCGAACTGGAGAAGATCATGTACGACCACATCGGACTGCGCGTCGGAAATCTCGACGCCAGCGTGCGCTTCTACACGGCGGCGCTCGCTCCCTTGGGCTTTGTGCTGTGCTCACGCGACGATTCCGGCGCGGGCTTCGGCCCCAAGGGGGCTCCCGCGCTCTGGCTGCATCTGCATAAGGGATCGGCCGGCTCAGCCGCGCATGTCGCGTTCCGCGCCAAGGATCGAGCGGCGATCAAGCAGTTTCATGCCGAAGGCCTGAAAGCCGGCGGCCGCGACAATGGCGGCGCCGGGCCGCGCACCGATTACAGCCCGACCTATTATGCCGCGTTCCTGATCGATCCCGACGGCAACAATGTCGAGGCGGTTTGCACGTAAGCCGCTGCTCTCTCCGTCATTGCGAGGACCGTAGCGACGAAGCAATCCATACCTCCGCAAGTGGCGAGATGGATTGCTTCGCTCCGCTCGCAATGACGGCTTCAAACATCATCCCACAACAACAATGGACTAGAATCATGGCCTCGATCCAAAAAGAAATCATCATCGACGCTTCCCCCGATGACGTCTGGAACGCGCTTCGCGATTTCGGCGCACTGCATACGCGGCTGGCGCCGGGCTTCGTGACCGACACCAAGCTCGACGGCGACGCGCGGATTGTCACGTTCGCCAACGGCATTGAGGCGCGCGAAATCCTGGTCGATTGCGACGACGCGAAGCGGCGGCTGGTCTACGCCATCGTCAGCGAGCGCATCAGGCAGCACAGCGCGTCCGCGCAGGTGTTCGCCGAGAGCGACGGGCGCACCCGCTTCGTGTGGATATCCGACGTGCTGCCGAACGAGATCGCGCCCTACATGGATGCGCAGATGGATCAAGGCATCAAGGCCATGCAGAATGCCCTGGGACGCAGCGCGGCATGACGGTGCCGCGCGCCAGCGTGATTTCTCGCACAGATCGGCCGGTGTCCGTTTCCTAGCCTCCCCTCATGCGTCCGAACGGCGCCGCGCCCGCGGCGGCGAACGCATGAGGAGTCGAAACATGACGGGAACTGACAAGTTAGTCTGTCAGGCGGCTGCGCTGCTTGTGCTGTTCGCTTTGACGTTAACGCCGGCCAAGGCGCAATTCGGCGGCGGAGGCGGCGGACAGGATATGATGACGCAGGCGGCGCCGATGCTTGAAATGATGAAGGCCAAGATGGGCAAGAAGCGCTTCGCCGCGCTGATGCAGACCATGGGTCCGATGATGAGCCGCATGACGGAAAACGGCGGCGGCGGTCTCGGTGGCCTTGGCGGCATGATGGGCGGCGGCGGCATACCAAGCTTCGGCGGTGGCGACATGACCTCCGGCGGCTTCAACATCGGCGGTATTGGCGGCGGCGAGCTGATGAGCATGATGCCGCAACTGATGAGCCTTGCCAATGTCGGCGGCGGACGTCACGGCCGGCGTCACCGCAAGCGGTAGGCTAACACGTCAGGACAGTGCCGGCCGCACCGCCGCGGCTGGCTGCGGCTTCGGCCCCCACCGCGTCAGCATCACGCTGATGCAGGAGAGCACGCCGAGCAGCACCATCGAGGCGGCCGCCAGCAGAAAGAAACTCTGTGCGGTCGCATCGTGCGTCGTCAGCCACCAGCCGCCAGCGCCGATGAACAACAGCCGCGCGGTCTGCGCCAGCACCGGGCCGATCACCTTGGCCGCGCCTTGCGACGAGAAATAACACGTCGTGGAAAGGCCGAGGAACGCGTACATCGGCGCTACCGTCGACAGATATTGACGGCTTGCGGCGCGCACGCTCGGATCATCGGTGAATATATTGACCCAGATGTCGGGAAATACCGCGATGAAGCTGGCAAACGCGCCGACCGAGACAAAGGCGACGAGCCCCGCGATCCAGCAGATCCGGCGGGCGCGCGCGAGACGCTGCGCGCCGATCGCCATGCCGACCATCGGCACCGTGGCGATACCGACCGCGAACGAGATCGAGGTCAGCATGAATTCGAGCCGCGCGCCGATGCCGTAGCCGGCCAGGATCTCGGTGCCGAATCTCGCCAGCATGTAGGTGAAGATGCTGATGGTCAGAACCGACTGCAGCGGCGAAAAGCAGGCGATCGCGCCCACTTTCAGGATGTCGATGAACATCGCCCATTGAATTTTCAGTCCGCGGATCTTCGGAACGACGCGTCCGCGGCCCGAGAACAAATACCAGGACATCACGGAGATGCTGATCAGATAGGCGATCAGCGAGCCTGCCGCGACGCCGCGCATGCCGAATTGCGGGATCGGGCCGAGGCCGAGGCCGAGCGAGCCGCCGAGAACGATCTGGCACGCCGACGACGAGAGCATCAGCAGCGACGGCAGCTTCATGTTGCCGGTGCCGCGCAAGATGCCCGACATCGTATTCATCAGCCACGGCACCACGGCGCCGCCGAAGAATATCTGCGTATAGGCCACCGCGTGCGTCAGCACGTTGCCGCGCCCGCCGAGCAGTTCCAGCAGCGCGGGGCCGAAGATCAGCATGCCCAGCATGAAGGTCAGGCCGAAGCAGAACCCGATCAGGAGCGCATGAGACGCCAGCGTCGAGGCGCGCTCGGTATCGCCGGCCCCAAGCGCACGCGCGATCGCCGAGGCCACGCCGCCACCCATGGCCCCGCCCGACATCGTCATGGTCAGGATCACGGTGGGAAATACCAGCGCCATCGCGGCCAGCGCCTCGACGCCGAGCCGGCCGATATAGGAGGTTTCCGCGATCACCACGCAGGTGCCGGCGGTCAGCGCGATCGCGTTCGGCCAGGCCAGCCAAAGCAGCGTGCGCAGGATCGGACCGTCGAGCAGCGCGTTCTTCGCCGGCGCTTTCGGCGGCGGAAGCGGACGTTCGTCCTCGTCGACGGGAATTTCGGCAACGCCGAGATCGGACATTTCAGCTCCCCGCGCGCGGACTTCAGCCGCGGCGCGGCTGCTTCCTAGCATGGCGGGCTGCGATTCCACGTGCGAAAGACGCAATGGGGGCCTGCGCGATTGCAGGCGGACCTCGCCCAACCCTGCTTGGGCGCGCCGGCGGCCCTCTCACGGGGAATTCATATCGCGCTGACGAACGATCGGGCCGATGCCGCATTGGTAAAGCCGCACCTCAGGGAATCCCGCATGCGCAAAAACCTTCTTCTCGTAACATGTGTCGCCGCACTGGTGCTGCCGCTTGCGGCCTGCAACGACCCCAAAGACACCGCAACCGTAGCGCAGAGCTACGGTCCCTCACCCACCCTGCCGCCGCCGGAACATTCGTGGTTTCCGACGGTCGATATTGCCTCGGTGAGCCACTGGCCCGACGGCGACAAACCGGTCGCCGCCAACGGCATGACGGTCACCGCCTTCGCGACCGGGCTTGAGCATCCGCGCACGGTCTATGTGCTGCCGAACGGCGACGTTCTGGTCGCCGAGAGCAACGCGCCGCCGAAGCCGGACGACGGCAAGGGCATCAAGGGCTTTGTCTACCGACAGGCGCAGAAATGGGCCGGCGCAGGCGTGCCGAGCGCCAACCGCATCACGCTGTTGCGTGATGCCGATGGCGACGGCGTCGCGGAGGTGCGCAGCACGTTCCTCAGCGGGCTGAATTCGCCGTTCGGCATGGTGCTGGTCGGCGAGGATTTTTATGTCGCCAATTCCGATGCGATCGTGAAATTCCCGTACCACGAGGGCGACACCAAGATCACCGCGCCCGGCGTCAAGCTTGCGGACCTGCCCGCCGGCACCATCAATCATCACTGGACCAAGGATCTCACCGCGAGCACGGACGGCACAAAGCTTTATGCGACCGTCGGCTCCAACAGCAATGTCGGCGAAAACGGCGTCGAGGCCGAAAAGGACCGCGCCGCCGTGCTGGAAGTCGATCGCGCCAACGGCCAATGGCGTGTCTTCGCCTCGGGACTTCGGAACCCGAACGGTCCGTCGTGGAATCCGCAGACCGGCGAACTCTGGGTCGTCGTCAACGAGCGCGACGAACTCGGCAACGATCTCGTTCCCGATTACATGACCTCGGTGAGGGATGGCGCGTTCTATGGCTGGCCGTACAGCTATTACGGCGATCACGTCGACACCCGCGCCGAACCGCGCCGGCCCGACCTGGTACAGCAGGCGATGGCGCCCGACTATGCGCTCGGCGCGCATACGGCGTCGCTCGGGCTCGTCTTCAACACTGGTAACCTGTTTCCCGCCGACATGAAAGACGGCGCCTTCGTCGGCCAGCACGGTTCGTGGAATCGCAAACCCCGCGCCGGCTACAAGGTGATTTTCGTTCCGTTCAGGGACGGCAAGCCTGCAGGCGCGCCGCAGGACGTGCTGACCGGCTTCCTAAACGACAAGGGTGAGGCGCAAGGCCGCCCGGTCGGCGTGCGGCTCGACAAGCAGGGCGCACTGCTCGTCGCGGACGACGTCGGCAACGCAATCTGGCGTGTCACACCGGCGGCGAAATCTGCGGCGCGATAGGGAGCGACGACGATTTCGGCTATCAGCTCCGTCGCGAAAGCACCCCAAACGTCAAGCGGATGGTAGGCTTCAACAAGCCGGCGCGTGGATCTTTTCCTGTCGGGCGGGGCCGCTTCCTTCAACGGACTCACGAAGTTCAATAGCCTTCGCAAAGCGTCAAGCGGCCAGTAATGATCTGAATCAATGTCAGACGATTGCCGTCATGATCGATATCTGATCAATCTGCGGCAGCGGCGACGTGCCGAACGGCGACGGTGTTCCCCGCCAACAGGAAGAACATGCCTGACCTCCCGTCCGTGCTCCTGAATCTCGCGGCAGCACTCGGCATCGGACTTCTGATCGGCGCTGAGCGGGAACGCCGCAAGGGAGGAGGTCCAGCACGAGCACCGGCGGGGATACGCACCTTCACCGTCGCCTCACTCGCCGGTGCAGCCAGCGTTCTGACCGGCGGCGCAGTCATGCTGGCTGTCACGGTGACAGGCGTGGCGGCGCTGACCGCGATCGCATATTTGCGATCACGCAGCGACGATCCCGGCCTCACGACCGAGATTGCGCTGATCCTGACCGCGTTGCTGGGCGGTTTGGCGATGCAGCAGCCTGCGCTGGCGGCAGGCATCGCCGTCGGCCTTGCCGCCCTGCTCGCGGCGCGAACACCTCTGCATCATTTCGTCCGTTCCGTACTTACAGAGAAAGAGGTGAACGACGCACTGATCTTCGCCAGCGCGACTTTGGTGGTACTGCCGTTGCTGCCCAGTGAGGCGCTCGGACCCTATGACGCGCTCAATCCGCGCTCGATCTGGATCGTCGTCATTCTGGTGATGGCCATCAGCGCCGCGGGATATATCCTCGTTCGAATACTCGGCGCGCGGTTTGGGCTTCCGGTCGCAGGCCTCGCATCCGGATTCATTTCGAGTGCCGCCACGATTGGCGCCATGGGCGCGCGGGTTAAAAAGAGTCCTGATGTCATCAGTGCGGCCGTCGCGGGCGCGGCGCTCTCGACGGTCGCCACGGTCATTCAGATGTGCCTGGTGCTGGCAGCCACCAGCCCTGCTACGCTGCGCGCGCTGTCCGTGCCGCTGCTTTGCGCCGGCATCGCCGCCGCTGCCTACGGCTGCGGATTCACGGTATGGGCCTTGCGCGAGCGGGACGCAGCCGAACCGCAGCCAGGACACGCCTTCAGCTTCCCGGTCGCTTTGGTATTTGCACTGACGCTTTCCGCGGTGCTCATCGGCTCGGCCGCGCTACGGGAATGGTTCGGCGAGACCGGAGTCATCGTGGCGGCTGCGGCGGCCGGCTTCGTCGACACGCATTCCGCGGCCATCGCGATCGCTTCGCTGGTTGCTTCCGGCAAGATGACTGCGGCTGATTCCGTGTTTCCTGTCCTCGCCGCTTTCTCGACCAATACGATCAGCAAGATGATATTCGCCTGGAGTGGCGGTAGTTCGACTTTCGCGTTGCGCCTGATCCCCGGCCTGGTCCTGGTCGCAAGCGCGGCTTGGGCCGGAACGCTGCTGATGTGACGACCTGCCGCTCAGACCCTAAAATGCTTGCTCAGCTTCAGCCCCTGCGCCTGGTAGTTCGAGCCGATGCGCTGGCCGTACATCGCGTCGGGGCGCGACAGCATCTTTTCGTATACCAGCCGGCCGACGATCTGGCCGTGCTCGAGGATGAACGGCACTTCGCGCGAGCGCACTTCGAGCACGGCGCGTGACCCCTGCCCGCCGGCACCGGCATAGCCGAAACCGGGATCGAAAAAGCCTGCGTAGTGCACGCGGAATTCGCCGACCAAGGGATCGAACGGCACCATCTCGGCGGCGTAATCCGGCGGCACCTGCACGGCTTCCTTCGAGGCCAGGATGTAGAACTCGCCCGGATCGAGAATGAGGCTGCCGTCGGGACGGGCCGGGATCGGCTCCCAGAATTCGCCGACCGCATAGCCGCTGCGGCGATCGATATCGACCACGCCGGTGTGGCGCTTGGCGCGGTAGCCGACGAAGCCTGATGTGCTCTTGCCGGAGAGATCGACCGACAGCGCCACGCCGTTGGCGAGGTCCGCATCGTCGATATCGACCAGCCGCTCGGCATCATGAAGCGCGTCGAGTTCATCGGCGTTGAGGATGGCATCGCCGGTGCGGAAGCGCACCTGAGAGAGCCGCGAGCCCTCGCGCAGCAGCACCGGAAACGTCTTCGGGCTGATCTCGGCATAGAGCGGGCCGTGATAGCCGGCGCCGATCATGTCGAAGCGGCGGGTGCCATCGGCAATCACGCGGGTGAACACATCGAGCCGTCCGGTCGAACTCTTAGGATTGGCGGCCGCCACGATCTGGGGCGGAAGCGCAAGGCTTTCGAGCAACGGGACGATGTAGACGCAATTCGTCTCCAATACCGCGCCGTCGGAGAGATCTATTTCGTGCAGCTTTAACTCGTCGATCCGCTCGGCGACGGTTGAGCCCGGGCCGGGCAGGAAACTCGCACGTACCCGATAGGCGATGTTGCCCAGCCGCAGATCGAGACTCGCCGGCTGGATCTGGCTTTCGACAAAGGGATATTCCGGCAGGATCAGGCCCGCATCCGTCATCGCCGCGATCATGCGGTCGGGCAGAATTCCGTTGGCGTCGGGCGGAAGCTTGAACGGCACGGCGCGATCCTCAATACGGCCCAAAACTCATCCAAACCTCTTAAATATGGGCTTTCAGGGGTTATCCGATGGCCGCCTTGACGGGAAGGGCGGGAGGGAATATCACCCTGACTTATCCCGTGGTGATTTGAGCCGGCCGGCTTGCAGCCACGTTAAATAAGTAGCTAAACAGGCCGGGGACACGTGTGATCCCGGCCTGTGGAAATTTTTCCAGGCCGGTTTTTTGTGACCATTTTCCAAGATGGTCGCGACGGAGGTCACATGTCTGAGACTGCTTCTACCAAGCGCTACCGTCCCGAAACCAAGCTGGTGCATGCCGGCGCCCTGCGCTCGCAGTATGGCGAGACGTCCGAAGCGCTGTTCCTGACGCAAGGGTTCATCTACGACACCGCCGAGCAATGCGAGGCGCGTTTCAAGGGCGAGAGCCCCGGCTTTCTCTATTCGCGCTTTTCCAATCCCAACATCTCGATGTTCGAGCGCCGCATGATCGAACTCGAAGGCGCCGAGGCCGCGCGCGCGACCGCCAGCGGCATGGCGGCGGTGACCACCGCCATCCTCGCGCCGCTGAAGGCCGGCGACCACGTGGTGGCCGCGAAGGCGCTGTTCAGCTCCTGCCGCTATGTGGTGGAGGATCTGCTGCCGCGTTACGGCATCCAGTCCACCCTCGTCGACGGGCTGGACCTCGATCAGTGGAAGCGGGCAATGCAGCCCAACACAAAAACCTGCTTCCTGGAGAGCCCGACCAACCCGACGCTCGACGTGCTCGACATCCAGTCGATCGCCGAGATCGCGCACAAGGGCGGCGCGCGGCTGATCGTCGACAACGTGTTCGCCACCCCGATCTGGCAGAGCCCGCTGTCGCTCGGCGCCGACGTCGTGGTCTATTCCGCGACCAAGCACATCGACGGCCAGGGCCGCTGCCTCGGTGGCATCATCCTGTCGTCGGAAGCGTTCATCGCCGAGCACATCCACAATTTCATGCGCCAGACCGGCCCGTCGATGTCGCCGTTCAATGCCTGGGTACTGCTGAAGGGCCTGGAAACACTTGGCGTGCGCGTCCGGGCGCAGACGGAGACCGCGGCGAAGATCGCCGACGCGCTCGCCAAGCATCCAAAAATCTCGCGGCTGATCTATCCCGGACGGTCGGATCATCCGCAGGCCGCACTGGCGAAAAAGCAGATGCGCGCGGGCTCGACCCTGATCGGTTTCGAGGTCAAGGGCGGCAAGCAGGGCGCATTCCGCTGCCTCAACGCGCTGCAAATCTCGCGCATCTCCAACAATCTCGGCGACGCCAAGAGCCTCGTCACCCATCCGGCAACGACGACGCATCAGCGGCTGACGCCGGAGGCGCGCGCCGAACTCGGCATCAGCGAAGGGTTTATCCGCTTCTCGGCCGGGCTGGAGCACGTGGATGACCTGATCGAGGATTTCGAGCAGGCGCTGGAGAAGGCGTGAGCGGCGAATGGCGAGTAGCGCGTGGCGAATAGCGTTCTAACCATTCGCTATTCGCTACTCCCTATTCGCCCATCTTACATCGGCCGATAAGTTCTTACATCGGCCGGCACGTGGACGCCGAGCTTGATCTGGCCGACCGAGCGGATGATGTCATCGCCGAGCAATTGCGCGAAGCAGGCGTAGCCCCAGTCGCTCATGTGCAGGCCATCGGAAATCACGAAGTTCTCGATCGGGATCGCCTGGCCCTCGTGCCAGTCCTTCATGACCGCGAAGCGCGGGAAGATTCCGACCTTGCGCAGCTGGGCGACATTACCGAGCAGCGTCGTCATCCGGCCCGCGCTCTCGGCATGCTCGTTGACCCGCGGCGAATATTGCGGATCGATCAGCACGACGTCGGAACCGACGGCCTGGATGCGCGCGATGCCTTCTTCGACGAGTTTGGCGGTCTCGCCCGGGTCGAGGTTGCGCAGCACAGCATTGGTGCCGACCTGCCAGATCACCAGATCCGGCCGCAGGTCGATCACGGCGGTCTGCAACCGCTTCATCATTTCGGGCGCGTCCTCGCCGCCCTTGCCGGCATTGATCACGGTGATGTCGGCGGTCGGATATTTCCGGCGCAACTGCGCGGCAAGACGGTTGGGATAGGTGAATTCCGGCGCCGTGGAGCCGTAGCCCTGCGTCGATGACGAGCCGAACGCCACGATCACGACAGGCTCACCCGCCACCAGGCGGCTCGCGACGTGCGGCAGCGATGCCATCGACTTGTTGACGCCCTTCGGCGGCTGGCACGGCACGCGGCTGAAGATGTCGCCGGCCGATTTGGCGACTTCCTTCACCTTGTCGATCGCCTTGCCGGTGATGCCCTTTTGCGCGGCGGGATCGACGGCCGCCGTCGCAGCCGGCGGCGCAGCGTTCTCAGCCACAGACCTTGGTTCAGGGTTGTTCGCAGACTTGACGTTATCGGAAAGCGCCGCCTGCTGGGCAGTTTGTTGCGGAACCGTCTGGGCGAGCAGCGGCGACACCGCGAGCAACATCAGCGCCAGGCTGACACCGCCGACGGTCGGCAATATCGAGAACCAAAAAGGGCGGTGACGACTCATTAAGACTGATTCCTAATTCTGCTGCGCCGGATCCAGGCGGGCCGCATCGAACACGAATTTCGACAGCGCGCGGCCGAGGCAGGCATGAACCCGCTTGGCCATGTCGGGGCCATGGAAGGTGCTGAACAAATCAAAGTCTCCGGCGTCGTTCCAGTGACGCATGATGCCAAACCGGTCGAACAGCGGAACACTGTACTGCTGCGCTACCACCCGCATATTATCTAGGTATGGCGGCGCGGAAATCATCGTTTCCGTCCGCGGGCTGTATTGCAGATTGATCAAGACCACATCGGCCCCCGCCTTTTGCAGCGCAGCAACCCCGTCCCCGACTGCCCCGCGAAAATCGTCGGGATCGACGGATCGCATGGCATCGACGGTTCCGGTCTGCCAGATGACCAGAGTAGGCCTGTTTGCTTCCACCAGCTTAATGAGGATGGCGTCGGTTTCCTCCGCGGTCTTTCCCCCCTGTAGTTCTACGGACAGGTCGATCGGGGTCGATGGCAGCTTCTGCTTTAGCGCGGCCAGCAGCTTGGCGGGATAGGCACTGTCGGCCGAGGAGGCGATGGTCGAAGAGCGGCTGCCCACCACCAGGATGTTCAGCGGCCGGCCATTCTTGACGGCCTCGGTGACCTTCGGCAGCAGGCTCTCGGTGTTCAGGAGATAGGCCGGCACCTCGCAGGCTTGAGGCGGGGCTTGAGGTGCATTCTGGGCGCGCGCCGGCCCGGCCGCCGCAAGGCCGGCGAACAGGGACACTGCCAGTACGGCTCCGGAACCGGGCCTCATACGCTGCCTCCAGCCATATCGGCATTGACCATACGTTTGGCCTTGGACGCATCCTTGTCGGCCGAGTGTTTGTACCACGAAATCACCCAGGCCACGCCCCACATGATCAGGATTCCGGACAGGCTGACCAGGGCATGCATGAGGGCACCCCCGCCAACTTCGGCCAGCACGAAATGGCCCGCGAAGGCCAGGAAGATGCCGAGACAGAATATCTCAAGTGAATGCTGGCCACACAGGATCAATGGTCGCAGCCAGCGCGATTTGAGGCCAGCCCAATCCCTGGGCAGGAAGCGCACGGTGAGTGCTGCCAGCGCCAGAAAATGGGCAAACCGCAGCACGTCCAGATCGGTCTTGGTGATCGGGTACATCCACTGTTCGAGCCGCTTTGGCATCAGAAAGCTGAGCTGCGGGATGTGCCAGGTCAGCGTGACGAAGAAGGCGAACAGCAGATAGGCGACGCAGATCCAAAGCGTCACCGGCGACGACAGGATGCGCGACATCCGCGCCGCGCCGCCGAGCGCGCACCAGGCGCCGAACACGAACAGCAGCTGCCAGGCGAACGGATTGAAGATCCAGAAGCCGCCGGGATAGGCTGTCAGATACCAGTCGAACTGCCAGGCCAACGCGTATAGCAGCACCGA
Source organism: uncultured Bradyrhizobium sp. (assembly GCA_902826195.1). GTDB lineage: Bacteria > Pseudomonadota > Alphaproteobacteria > Rhizobiales > Xanthobacteraceae > Bradyrhizobium. Next base: position 16,508 of record CADEDX010000020.1, read on the forward strand.
CAGACCGAGCGTGACGTCGGGCCGCCACTTCATCAGCCACAGGATGATCGGCAGGAACAGCATCAGCACGATGTAGAGCGGCAGCACGTCCATGTTGACGGGACGGAAGCGCAGCAGCAGCGCCTGCACGATGGTTACATCGGGCTGCTTGAGAAAATCCATAATGCCCATTTCCTCGCTGTAGAGCGGGTTCTCGAAACGGGTCGCGACGTAGGAAATTTCCGCGAGGAAGATCGTGAACAGGAAGACATGGGCAACATAGATCTGCCAGACCCGGCGCATGATGCGCGCGGTCGCCACCACGAAGCCGGCCTGCAACATGGCGCGGCCGTAGACGAAGGCGGCGGTGTAGCCGGAGATGAAGATGAAGATTTCGGTGGCGTCGGAAAACCCGTAGTTGCGGATGGTGAGCCAGGTCAGGATATTGGCCGGCAGATGATCGACGAAGATCAGCCACAGCGCCATACCGCGAAACAGGTCGAGCCGCAGCTCGCGCTCGCCCGTCACCGGCATTGTAATTGCCGGCGCGGCGAGCGTAGCTACCTTGCTGTCGCTGCGAGGCGTTGCGGCAACGGGATCGGCAATGGACGACATCTGGCACCGTTGGTTTGGATTTTTACGCGTGCACTGTCCGTGACCGATAATATCGGCCCGCACTCTGCATACAAGGTACGCAAGGAGATACGGGGCTGGACCGCGCGCGGGTGCGCTCTAGAACGGAACTATGTTGAAACCGCGATCAAACGACCGTGCGAACCCGGCATACCGGAGATTGTTCCCCGGGCATTCTTGGCTATGATACCACGCAGAATTTCTGGAAGTTTGCCCGCATGTACCGCGCCGTCACCCGCCAGATCGAAGTCACCGTCGAGCCCAATTTCCTGCCCGAACGCTCTTCGGTCGACAAGGGACAATATTTCTGGTCCTACACCATCGTGATCACCAATACCGGCGCCGAGACCGTGCAGTTGCGCACCCGGCACTGGGTGATCACCGACGCGACCGGGCGCAAGCAGGAAGTCCGTGGCGAGGGCGTGGTCGGCGAGCAGCCGGTGCTCGGGCCGGGCGAGCACTTTGAATACACCAGCGGCGTGCCGCTGCCGACCGCGTCGGGTTTCATGGCCGGGCGCTATCAGATGGTCAGCGCCAGCGGCGAACGGTTCGAGATCGACGTGCCGACCTTCTCGCTCGACAGCCCCGACAACAGGCGGGTTTTGAATTGACGAGCGCCTGGCGCTCGTCATCACCGGGCTTGACCCGGTGATCCACCGTTTGAAAGCTACAGGGTGGGTTGAGCGAAAGCGAAACCCATCCTCTTTCCGCACATGTGATTGATGGGTTTCGCTTAAGCTCAACCCATCCTATGACGACGGATATTCTCTGCTCGCCGCGGAGCTTGTCGTCCCCCGCCCTTAACCATGATGTTCATCCCGAGCGATCCGGGCCAATTAGTTTTGCGGCTACGGGAACCATTGCCCTGCGAGCCTGGCTCGCTGACACGGTCATCCCTTGGAAAGAACCCATCATGAAAAACCTAGCGATCTATCTCGCCGCCGGCGCCAGCGCTCTTCTCGTGACGGCGGCTTCCGCAGCACCGCTTTCCCCGAATGCAGTATCCGCTCCGGAGAGCAACATTCAGAACGTCCGCATGGTCTGCAATGAAGCCGGCCGGTGCTGGCGCGAGCGTGGCCAGCGCCGCGTCATCATCCGAGAGCAGCGCGATTCCTACGGCTATGCTCCCCGTCGCGAGCGCTATATCGGCCGTCGTGGCTATGACGAAGGCGCCGGCGTCGGTATCCGCGCGCCCGGCGTCAGCGTCGGAATCGGTACCGGTCGCTACTGAGCGCCGACGACAGCCTGAACCAAAGCCGCGGAGAAATCCGCGGCTTTTCGTTGTGAACTCTCATCGGTCGGCATCGAGCTCGCACGCCGACGGCAATCCGGCCGATTTCAGACGTGAGGGGCGCTGGCTCCCCGCAGCCGTTCCACGAACCAGAAAACCCAAATCGTTGCGAACGAGAGAACGAAAAACGCTCCGCACGCAAGGAACGTCGGCACTGTACTGGTATCCATGGCTTCCTCCGGGAATCGAGCGCTTGCAGTTTTCGTCGCGACTAACGGAGCGCCCGCCCGGTCTGCCACGCAGCCTCGCAGATCAGATCAATCGTTCATTTTCGGAAATCTGCCGCGACAAGGTCGTAAGAGCCGCGCCCGCCGCGCACGTAGACCTTCGCGGCTGCGGCGCATATCACATCGCGGTTGCAATCGAACGCGTTCAGTAGGCCCGACTCGTCGGGGCGCGCGTCCGGCTGGATCCGACGCAACGCGGCTTCGTCGATGAAAAAGGTCGCTTCCAGCGCGCTGTCATGCCCCCAGAACCTCACGGCTCGACGGGTCAGGTCATATGAGCGGCTATGATTTGGAAACTCAATCATGGAACGGCCACCGATCCGGTTATCAGCCGGCGAACCAGGTATCGCCGGGACGCGTACGAGGCAACGATCGCCGGGACCCGCAGATCACCTCGACGTGCGGTCGGTCAATGTCGTTGGACGGGATATGCGTGGCTAAGCTTTTGCTGCCGCAACGCGATGCCGAAGCATTGCGATGGCGCTCACTTTGCAAGTGGCTACGCAATCCCGCATTACAAGACTTGCGAGGCCGGGCCCGAAAACAAACTGCGAACTCGCTCGCAATTTGCGTGATAGTACCTATGTCCTTGGTATCACCGCGCGCCCCGGGCTGTTATCGGTGACTGAGAGCGTTGTGCTCCCGCCTCAACCAAAAGGCGGCCATATGTCAAAAATCCCCGGATTTAGCTTTCGTGAGTGGCTTGTGCCTCCGGTATTGATGCCGGTTTTTCTTGTGCTGTTGATCGCCGCTGCAATGGTGATCCAATGGTGACCGCGCCGGTTACACCTCAGGTCCGCCCATCTCGGATCAGAAAGTCACAATCGTCGCTGGCGAATGATCTGGATGCCAGAGCGGCGGCCGCGCTGGACGAGGCTGAAAAGATGTCGCCGGGGGATGAACGCATCGAGGCGGCCAACAGGGCGGCGGTCTTTCGGAATGCCGCGAGCATTCACGAACTGCTGTGCGGCAAGCGTGACGCATCGAAAGCATGAGGCACGCGCGTTCGCCTGTGATGCTTGATCATTCGTGCATTCCTGCCGTCGTTCTCGTTGTCGAGGATGATATGATGCTTCGGATGCTTGCGGTCGACATGGTGACGGACGCCGGATACACGCCGGTCGAGGCGCTGGATGCCGCCGAAGCCTTTGTCATATTGGAATCAAGAACCGACATCGCGCTGATGTGCACCGATATCCAGATGCCCGGCAAGATAGACGGCGTCGGCCTTGCCCATATGGTGCATGAGCGTTGGCCGAAGATCAAAATCATCGTGGTTTCGGGACAATTGGACCTGCCTCACCTCGATCTTCCGCCACGCAGCCGGTTCATCGGCAAGCCGCTTAATGCCGATGAAGTGATCGCCGAAATGCGCGACATGATCGGCTACGCCTGAGGGCCCGGTGCTTTTCACGCCGAATCCTGCCCAAATCGCACGATTGCGGCGAAACCCGCTCCCAAGTTCAGTGCGGTACCCAACTGATGATGGTACGATCAACGATGTCTCAAGCCGATTTCCAGACGGAACTGCGTCCCGCCAACAGCACAACACCATACCAGGATGATCTGGCGGCAGAAAATGTCAGCCTGCGGCTGCTGCTCGCACAAGCCGAAATCGATGCGCTGAGTTTGCTTGCCACTGCCGGCATCGACGCCAGGGAGCGCGAGGCGTCCGACAAGCTGCAGAAGCTGATCCTCGAGGAAATGCACCATCGCAACAAGAATACGCTTGCGACCGTTGGCGCCATCGTCTCGCAAAGTCTGCGCGGGCTGCCAGGCATCGAGCACGCCCAGCACGCCATCGACGGCCGCCTGTTCGCGCTCGGACGCGCACATGACCTGCTGCTGCAGGCAAGATGGAGCAGCGCGAACCTCATCACGATCGTTCGTAGCGCTACCGAGGCTTTCGATAATCCCGACGAGCCGAAATTCTCGATTTCAGGACCCGATGTTTGGATGGCGTCGGGCGCCGTGATCGCCATTGCGATGACGCTGAACGAGCTTTGCACCAACACCACCAAGTTCGGCGCGCTGTCGGTCCCGCAGGGACGCATCGATATCCAATGGACACTGGATGAACAGGCGCATCGCCTGCACTTCACATGGACCGAAACCAACGGCCCGGCGGTCCGCCCGCCCCACCAGCGCAGCTTCGGCACCCGGCTGATCGAGACGCTCGGCAGGCAACTCCGGGGCGACGTGCGGCTGACCTATGAGCCGATCGGGTTCGTCTATACATTCGACGCGCCGATGGCCTCCCTGACGTCGCCGGCGGCCTAGGCCCCTATCTCGGCATAGTGGGCTAACGGTTGCTTTCATCCGCTCGACGCTCCACATCAAACCGATGATGACACACCCGAAAGAAACGATGATGAAAAAGCCCGTCCTCACCATTGAAGAGCCCGAGCCGAAAAAGGCAACGAGAGCCGATCGTCCCCCGACTGAAGGCTTCGTCACGGTAGTCGATGGTCATTTCAAGTCTGAATTCGACACGGCGGAGGCGGCCGAAGCGGCGGGACGGAAACTGAAGTCGGCCTATCCGATGCTGCAGATCGAAATCTATGACGCCGCCACCAAGGTCCGCACCTTGTTGAGCTAGGCCGACGTCCACGAATTGGGTGGGCAAAGCGCAGCGTGCCCACCGTCTCACGTCCGCTTGGGTGATAGATGGTGGGCACGTCGCTACGCTCCTTTGCCCACCCTACTAACTACGGCCTACGGCGCTACTCCTCGACCCCGGCTTCATGCGGCGTGAACTGGTAGACCGACGAGCAGAACTCGCAGGTCACCACCACCTTGCCGTCCTTTACCATCTCGGCGCGATCCTTTGGCGCGAAGCTTTTCAACATCGCGGAGACAGCGTCGCGCGAGCAGGAGCACTGCGCGCGCAGCGCCACGGGCGAGAACACGCGCACGCCGCGCTCGTGGAACAGCCGGTACAGCAGCCGCTCGCCGGACAGATCGGGATCGATCAACTCGACATCCTCGACGGTGCCGATCAGCGACTGGCCCTCGACCCACGCGTCATCCTCGGCGACCTCATGCGTCACCACGCCTTCCGGCGCGTCGCCGGGATGCAGGTCGGCCTGCCGCGCCCGCTCGGGCGCCTTCGGCAAAAATTGCAGCAGCATGCCGCCGGCGCGCCAGCGGTGTTTCGGACCGCTGCCGTCGCCGCCGCGCCATTCCTCGCCGACCGCGAGCCGCACCCGGGTCGGGATCTGCTCGGAGCGCAGAAAATATTCATGCGCGGCGTCTTCCAGGCTGCCGCCCTCGAGCGCGACGAGGCCCTGGTAGCGGCTCATGTCCGCGCCCTGGTCGATGGTCATGGCCAGATGGCCCTTGCCGAGCAACGCGCCCGCATCCTGTCCGTCCTTCAGCCGCTTCGTGTCATAGCGCGCATAGGCGCGCAGGCGGTCGGGCGACTGGAAATCCACGATCAGGAACGACACCGGGCCGTCGGTCTGGGTCTGCAGGATGAAGCGGCCGTCGAACTTCAGCGCCGAGCCCAGCAGCGTCGCCAGCACGATCGCCTCGCCGAGCAGTTTTCCGACTGGGGCCGGATAATCGTGCTTGGTCAGGATGTCGTCGAGCGCCGGGCCGAGCCGGGTCAGCCGGCCGCGCAGATCGAGTTCGGCGACCTCGAACGGCAGCACCGCATCATCGACGGGGACGGACGACGGCGCGCGAACCGGCGCCTCGGTCGTGATTTTTGCGTCTGATTGTGAATCCATGGCGCTTTATCTGGGGTCGAAGAACGGAAATTGAAGGGGGCAAAGCCCCCTCCACGACTCGTCCCTGCGCCAGATGCGCAATTGCGCACCAGCCAGCGACGACGGAGCCCTACGCCACTTGGTTAAAGCACCACGCCAAAATGCCCTTCTGCGCATGCAGGCGGTTTTCGGCTTCGTCGAACACCACCGATTGCGGGCCGTCGATCACCGCGTCGGTGACTTCCTCGCCGCGATGCGCGGGCAGGCAGTGCATGAAGATCGCGTCCTTCTTGGCCAGCGACATCAGTTGTTCATTGACCTGATACGGCTTGAGCACGTTGTGGCGGTGCTCGCCGTCCTTGTCGCCCATCGAGACCCAGGTGTCGGTGACGACGCAATCGGCACCGCGAACCGCCGCTTCCGGATCGGTGCCGAGCACGATCGGCGCCTGCGTCGCCTTGATCCAGTCCTTCATCGCCTTGTTCGGCGCGAGTTGCGGCGGGGTCGCGACATTGAGCTGAAACTTGAATCGCTCCGCCGCATGCGCCCACGACGCCAGCACATTATTGTCGTCGCCGGTCCAGGCCACGGTCCGGCCCTCGATCGGACCGCGATGCTCCTCGAAGGTCATCAAGTCGGCCATCACCTGGCAGGGATGCGAACGCCGTGTCAGCCCGTTAATGACGGGCACGGTGGCGTGCGCGGCAAGCTCGAGCAGCGCGTCGTGATTGAGGATGCGGATCATGATCGCATCGACATAGCGCGACAGCACGCGCGCGGTGTCGGCGATGGTCTCGCCGCGGCCGAGCTGCATCTCCGCGCCGGTCAGCATGATCGACTCGCCGCCGAGCTGGCGCATGCCGACATCGAACGACACCCGCGTGCGCGTCGAGGGACGCTCAAAGATCATCGCCAGAGTCTTACCTTCGAGCGGCTTTTGCGCCTTCTCGTGCGCCCTCAGCTTCGCCTTCATCGCGGCGCTCGCGCTGAGCATGTTGCGCAACTCGCCGAGCGGCAGCTCGTTGATGTCGAGGAAGTGGCGGACGGGTTTACTCATTATCCCGCCGCCTTCTTTAACTGATTTGCGGAAAGCGCCTCGCAGGCACGCTCGAGCATCTGAACGGACTGGTCGATCTCGGCCTCGGTCACGATCAGCGGCGCTAGGAACCGCACCACATTGTCGCCGGCGCCGACGGTCAGCAGTTTCTGGTCACGCAGCGCGTTGACGAGATCGCCTGAGGGTACCACGGCCTTGACGCCGACAAGGAGTCCCTCGCCGCGCACTTCCGAGAGCACGGCAGGATAACGATCGACCACCGAAGCGAGCTTCTGCTTCAAGAGCAGCGACATCTTCTGCACGTGATCGAAGAAGCCGGGCTTGAGCATGACGTCGAGCACGGCGTTGGCGGAAGCGATCGCCAGCGGATTGCCGCCAAAGGTTGAGCCGTGCGACCCCGGCGTCATGCCGGAAGCGGCTTCGGCGGTGGCCAGCACCGCGCCGATCGGAAAACCGCCGCCGAGCGCTTTCGCCAGCGACATCACGTCAGGGGTCACGCCGAGACGCTTGTAGGCGAAGAGATCGCCGGTGCGGCCCATGCCGGTCTGCACCTCGTCGAACGCCAGCAACAGGCCGTGCTCGTCGCAGAGCTGACGCAGCGCCTTGAAGAAGGACTGCGGCGCGGAGCGCACGCCGCCCTCGCCCTGCACCGGCTCGATCAGGATGCCCGCGGTGTGCGGACCGATCGCCTTCTTCACCGCTTCGAGATCGCCATGCGGCACCTGGTCGAAACCGTCCATCGGCGGTCCAAAACCTTCGAGATATTTGGCGGAGCCGGTCGCGGCGAGCGTGCCCAACGTGCGGCCGTGGAACGCACCCTCGAAGGTGATGAGACGATAGCGCTCGGGATGCCCCTTGGAGAACTGATAGCGGCGGACGACCTTGATCACGCCTTCCATCGCTTCCGCACCGGAATTGCAGAAGAACACCATGTCGGCGAAGCTCTGCTCGCACAGCCGTGCGGCGAGCTTCTCGCCGTCCGGGCTCTTGAACAGGTTCGACATGTGCCAGAGTTTCGTCGCCTGTTCCTGCAGCGCCGCGATCAGGTGCGGATGACAATGGCCCAGTGCGTTCACCGCGACGCCCGAGGTGAAGTCGAGATAGCGATCGCCATTGGTGGCGGTGAGCCAGCAGCCCTCCCCGCGCTCGAAGCCGAGATCGACCCTGGCAAAGACGGGGAGCAAATGCGACGTGGCGCTATGGGTCATGGCAATCACTTGAGGTTCGAGGCCTGTTTTCAAGACCTGCCGCGGAGCACATCCGTGCCTTGGCGCGAGGGGCGGCGACAGCCGGTCTTGCGAAACGAAACGTGCCGCCTCTTGAGGGCGGCACGTGAGAGGTATTCTATGTGGGCGGGGGACGCTGTCAACACGCCATGGAACAGGCGTTCTGGCACGGCGGGAGGCCAAAATCCGTAGGATTGCGGTGTGGTGGAAAACACGCAGTGGAATCCCTACATGCCAGAACATGTGGACGTTGGGGCGCGGACTCTTGCGCCGGAGTCACGCCATATTGTAGCTTTTGGGCTGTCGGGTACGACATCTCGTGCGGCAGTTCTGAATCCCTAAGAGTCCGTTTTTGTAAGCGTAAACGTCCGGGCGCGCGTTCCGTGCCGGCGAGGGCTAAGGGATTCTGACCGCAGGGTTTTTTTGAGACGCATGACGTCCCCCGCGTTGCCCCATATCGGCCAGCGCGGTGCGAAGGGAAGACTACGATGACGGTATTGACCTGGTCCGACGATCGCGTCGAGCAGCTGAAAAAGCTCTGGGAAGCCGGTTTGTCGGCAAGCCAGATCGCCGCGGAACTCGGAAATGTGACGCGAAACGCTGTGATCGGTAAGGTGCATCGGCTTGGCCTGTCGGGCCGCGCCAAGTCACCCTCCTCGGCTGCGCCGCGGCAGCGCAAGGCGCGCCCGGCCCAGCAGATGGTGCGGGTATCGCGCCCGGTTTCACGCGGCAACACCGCGCTGGCGCACGCCTTCGAGGTCGAGATCGAGCCCGATCCGATCGCCTTCGACAACGTGGTTCCGATGAGTCAGCGGCTGTCGCTGCTCGAACTCAACGAAGCCACCTGCCACTGGCCGGTCGGCGATCCGGCCAGCCCGGAATTCTTCTTCTGTGGCGGCAAGGCGCTCGCAGGCCTGCCCTACTGCGCGCATCACTCGCGCGTGGCGTATCAGCCGGCCGCCGATCGCCGCAGACAGCAGCCGAAGCCGACGCGGTAAAAGCTTTCGAAGGTTCTTCGGATAAATTCCGCTGTCGTCCTTGCCCGGTGCGCGATTGCGCACGGGGCGCAGAGCCCCGTAATCACAGGCGCATGTGGTTATGCTGGCCGGAACTCCAGCGCATTTCGACAAGAGCGATTGGTGGATCAGTACCCACGTCTGCGGCGTTGAGGTTTGGAATTGCGCGTGGGGCCTTACGACTTCACTTTCGCGAACCCATCCAGCGCATAGCCCGCTTCGCGGACCGCACGGATCAGGTCCTGCTCGCGGCCGGAATTGAGCCGTTTGCGCAAGCGGCCGATGCGAGCGTCGGTCCAGCAAAAGTTGAATGACGCCATCAAGATGCAGAAATCCAAGGTGCAGATACCGTTTGTTTCATTGCGCCGACGGTGCCTTGGCCTGGGGAAAACAGGCGGTGAAGGTCGCGCCGTTTTTGGGCACGCTTTCGATCAGGAGCCGGCCGCGATGGCGGTTTAGAATATGTTTCACCAGTGATAGACCGAGCCCGGTTCCGCCCTGGGCGCGGCTGTCGCCGACATCGACCCGGTAAAAGCGCTCGGTCAGCCGCGGCAGGTGCTCGGGTGCGATGCCGGGACCGAAATCCCGCACCTTGATGCGGACTTCCGGCCCGCCGTCGGCGGAAGTGGCCCGGGTCAGGGAAACGACCACCCGTCCGCCCGACGCACCATATTTGAGCGCGTTCTCGATGAGGTTCTCGAACAACCGCAGCAGCTCCTCGCGGTCGCCCGCGATTGGCACCGGTTCGGCCGGCAGGTCGATCTCGATCTCGACCTGCCTTTCCCTCGCCAGCGGCTCCAGCCCGTCGGCGACCTGGCGAATGATCGGCACGATGTCGACCGAGGCGTCGGGCCGGACATGGGCCGACAATTCGACCCGCGACAGCGACAGTAGATCGTCGATCAGCCGCGCCATCCGCGTCGCCTGCGTGTGCATGATGCCGAGAAAGCGCTCGCGCGCCTTGGTGTCGTCCTTGGCGGGGCCCTGCAGCGTATCGATGAAACCCGACAGCGCAGCCAGCGGCGTGCGCAATTCGTGGCTGGCATTGGCGACGAAATCGGCGCGCATTTCCTCGACCCGCCGCAGCGGCGTTTGATCGTGGAAGGTCATCAGCATGCATTTCTCGGTGCCGCCGAACAGCGTCGGCACCGGCACCGGGGTGATGATCAATTCCATCCAGCGGTCGACCGGCACCTGGTCGAGATAGGTCGTCCGGCGCAGCTCGGTGGTCGTGATCGCCTCGCGCAACGCCGTGATGATCTCCGGCGAGCGGAGCGCGAACTGCGCCAGCTCGTTCTTGCGCAGGGCGGGAGCAAGCTGGGCTGCAGCCGCATTGAGGTGCAGGACGCGACCTGCACGATCCAGCAGCACGGCCGGATCCGGCATGCCGGCAACCACGGCGCTGACGGCGGCGGATTCCACCGGACTGACGGCGCGGACGTCGTCACGGGCTGCCACGACATGGTGCAGGCGCCACGGGACCAGTGCCGCGGCAGCGATGCAGACGAAGACCGCGACCGCGCGCGCCAGCGAGAGATCGGCCAACAACACCAGCGCGCAAAGCGCAAGCCCGGCCGCCAGCAGGATGATGGCCGAATGCCGCAACCGGTCCGGCCACGGTGCAAAGAAGGAGGAGGAACTGGAATCTTCGATCGCCATGGCGCAGGCTTTCCTCTAGAGCTCCGTTCCAATGTGATCAGAGCGGAGCTCAGAATTTTCGGTTTGACGCGTCTTCTCGCCGTGAACCGGTCTCCACTTCGCTTGAAAA
>CADEDX010000021.1:0-14840 GCA_902826195.1 uncultured Bradyrhizobium sp.
CGGCAATGGCCCGTTCCGCCAGGACGGCGTGGCGGAAGCGGAACAGCTTGGCGGGGCGGCCGACCGTGTCGGCGGCGATTGCGCCAGTTTCCTCAACGAGTTGCTGCTGCTCGATGAGCCTGCGGAAATTTTGCTTGTGGACCAGCCGGCCTGCAAGAGCCTCAACACTGCGTTGCAGTTGCAGCAGGGTGAATTCCGCCGGCATCAGTTCGAATACCACCGGGCGGTATTTGATTTTCGCGCGCAGCCGCGCGATCCCGGTGGCGAGAATGCGGCGGTGATCGCCGGTCATCGCCCGGCCGGGAATGACAGTCGTGGCGGGTCCCCCGTCGCGCGCGGCTTCCGGAACGAGGCCGGTCTCGTAGAGCAGTTCGTAGCGCTGCAGCACCAGCTCTTCATTCCACTCGCGCTCATCGAGGCCGAACGTGATGGTGGCGCGCTGCCAGCGCTCGCGCTGCAGGCTGGCGGTGTCGGCCGATTTCGACCAGGCGCGCAGCCGCGAGGACAAGGTCTTCGCCAGCGCGGCGGGAAGGCCGGAGCGCTGATCCTCCCAGGGGAAATAATCGTACCAGCCCGACCAATGCGCCTCGAAACCCTGGCCGACCTGGTCTTCGCGGGTGAGGCCGAGATAGCTGATCGAGATCGAATGCGGTGATTTCGCATCGCCGCCGCGGCCGCGGTCGGCGAACGTATACAACTGCTCGACATAGCCGAGCGGATGGCCGGTCTGCGCCTCGACCCATGCGCGCAAGCCGGTCTGAAGCGAGCGGTGGGTGAATTCGAACGGGCCGCTCGGCAGCGCGTCGGCATTGGCGATGGTCATGATCTTGGGCTCGCCGTCGGTGACGGCGACGAGGACAGCGACAAGGTCCACCGTGGTCGTGTTCGCAGCGCCCGTCTTGCCGGCTTTCCGCAGTCCTCCTGCCACGTCGGTTTTCCGTCCCCGTTGTTTGGTCAATCCGCGTTTAGCAATAGCCATAGACGCCGCAAGCATAGGGCAGCCGGCCCCAGAACGTGGGGCTGCCGTAATAAGGGCCGTCATAGCTATACGCATGCCTGGTGCCGTAATAGCCGGGCAGCGTGGAAGAGCCCGGCAGCAGCGGCGCGCCGAACACGCGCGGCACATAGGCTTTGATGGCGCCCGAAATCAGCGGCACGTCGATGGTCTCTTCCTCGACGACCACCGTGCGGCCGCGGCGCACGTAAAGCGGCGCGGCGCCGGGGGCAACGGTGGTGCGGTAATTGTAGGGCGTGCGGGGCAGGCCGGGCGGCAACTGGCCGGCGGCGCGAACCGCGGCGCGCCGGGCGGCAGCCTGCTTCTCGATCCGCTTGGCTGCGGCCGGACTGGCCGCGGGTTTCGTGGCGGCCGCGGGCGCTTCCGTTCTGGCCGCAGCTGGCGGCTCGGCAGATTTCGTGGCGGTGGCACTGTCGGCCGTGGTTGCGGCGGCGGGGGCGTCGGCCGGCTTGGCGGTGCCGAAATCCTGGGCCGCAGCGGTTCCGACCGCAAACATCGCGGCCAGGAATGGCGTCATCCAGCGCAGCATCGTCAGCTCCGAATCATCAAGGGCGGCTCAGCGCCACTTTATGCCGGAATGCGCGTTTATGAGAGGGGTGACGGTGGAAGGCGAGTACGGTGGCGGCCGGCCCCACGCTCCGGTGTCATCGCCCGGCTTGACCGGGCGATCCAGTACGCCGCGGCTTCTCGGACCTACCGCGAAGCCTCTGGAATACTGGATCCCCGCCTTCGCGGGGATGACAGTTTTGCTGCGCAGCTCTCCCTGCCGGTTGCGACGAGCCCGTTACGCGCTCAGCGCCTGCTCCAGATCCGCGATCAGGTCGTCCTTGTCCTCGATGCCGATCGACAGACGCACGACGTCCGGCGCAGCGCCGGATTTCACCTTGGCGGCGTCGTCGAGCTGGCTGTGGGTGGTCGAGGCCGGGTGGATCACCAGCGAACGGGTGTCGCCGACATTGGCGAGATGCGAGAACAGTTTCAGGTTCGACACCAGGTTGACGCCGGCGTCGTAGCCGCCGCGCAGGCTGAAGGTGAACACCGCGCCGGCGCCCTTCGGCGCGTATTTGCGGGCGAGCTTGTTGTACTTGTCGCTGGCAAGTCCGGCGTAGTTCACCGCCGCCACGGCGGAGTGGCCGGCGAGGAATTCGGCGACCGCCTTGGCGTTCTCGCAATGCTTCTGCATGCGCAGCGGCAGCGTCTCGATGCCGGTCAGGATCATGAAGGCGTTGAACGGCGAGATCGCCGGACCGAGGTCACGCAGGCCGAGCACGCGGCAGGCGATCGCGAAGGCAAAATTGCCAAATGTCTCCTGGATCTTGATGCCGTGATATTCCGGCCGCGGCTCGGTGAGCATCGGGTATTTGTTGCCCTTCGACCAGTCGAAGGTGCCGCCGTCGACGATGATGCCGCCGAGCGAATTGCCGTGACCGCCGAGGAATTTCGTCAGCGAGTGCACGACGATGTCGGCGCCGTGGTCGATCGGGCGGATCAGATAGGGCGTCGCCAGCGTGTTGTCGACGATCAGCGGCACCCCGGCCTTGCGGGCCACTTCCGCGATCGCCTCGATGTCGGTGATGCTGCCGGCGGGGTTGGCGATCGATTCGATGAAGATCGCCTTGGTGCGCGGGGTCACCGCGCGCTCGAAGCTCGCGATGTCGTCGGGATCGGCCCACGCCACGTTCCAGCCAAAGCTCTTGAATGCGTGCGTGAACTGGTTGATCGAGCCGCCATAGAGTTTTCTCGCGGCGATGAACTCGTCGCCCGGCATCATCAGTTGCTGCAGCACGACAACCTGCGCGGCGTGTCCGGAGGCAACCGCGAGCGCCGCGGTGCCGCCTTCCAGTGCGGCAACGCGCTCTTCCAGCACGGCGGTCGTGGGATTGCCGATGCGGGTATAGATGTTGCCGAACGCCTGCAGCCCGAAAAGCGAGGCGGCATGATCGGCATCGTTGAACACAAAGGACGTGGTTTGATAGATCGGGGTCACCCGGGCGCCGGTGGTGGGATCGGGCTGCGCACCGGCATGCACGGCAAGGGTCGAAAATCCCGGGAGGCGATCGGTCATAACTTTGCGTCCTGTTTTTCAGCGTGTTCGAAAATGCGCGGCATGCTGATCGCAGCCGTGTGCGCCGTCAAGTTGGATAGATCACAAACTGCAATAGAAACAGACTTGCTTCTTCACCGCACCTTGTCGAAACGTTTATTTCGTCTTCAGGTTACGTCAATTCATTCTTGTTCTTCGCGGCGCGATCCGATGCTGAGGTTGCGCCGCCACCGACGCTGGTCCGGTTCAGCGACAGCCGCATGCCCTGGGTCGGAACCGGCGCTCGCTTCGAACTCAGGGTGCGCGAATTCACCCCCATCCACGAGATTTCCGAGGACAGCCGACCGTACTCGATCTTCGGACAGCGGTTCATCACGACCTTTATGCCAGCGGCTTCAGCCTTCGCGGCCGCAGCATCGTCGCGCGCGCCGAGCTGCAACCAGATCACCTTTGGCGGCGTAGGCAATTCCAAGGCCTCGTCGACAACCGGCATGATGTGGCTGGAATTGCGGAAGATGTCGATCATGTCGACCGAACGGCCGATCTCCGACAGCGACGCGACGAAGGGTTTTCCAAGCAGGCTCTTGCCGACATGGCCGGGATTGACCGGGATCATGTCGTAGCCGCGCTGCGCCAGGTATTTGAAGGCGAAATAGCTCGGCCGCACATTGACCGGCGAGGCGCCGACCATCGCGATCGATTTCACGCCGTTGAGGATGCTGCGGATGTAGTTGTCGTCGTAATTGTCGTGGTTCATTCTATCCTCTTGCGTCATCGCGAGGAGCGAAGCGACGAACAATCCATTCTTTCTTCGCGTAGCGCGATGGAATGCTTCGGTTCGCTCGCAATGACGACGGCTATTTGTCCTGCCACTTCGGATCGCGCTTTTCGATGAAGGCGCCGATGCCTTCCTCGGCGTCGCGCGCCATCATGTTTTCGGTCATCACTTCAGCCGCATAGCGATAGGCGTCGGCGAGGTTCATTTCGGCCTGGCGATAGAACGCTTCCTTGCCGAGCTTGACGGTATAGGATGATTTGAGCGCGACCTTCTGCGCCAGCGCGATCGCAGCATCGCGCTCGGTGCCGGCGGCCACGACGCGGTTGACGAGGCCGATGCTCTTTGCCGTCGCCGCCGAAATCGGTTCGCCGGTGAGCAACATCTCCATCGCCTGCTTGCGCAGGATGTTGCGCGACAGCGCCACCATCGGCGTCGAGCAGAACAGGCCGATATCGACGCCGGGGGTGGCGAAGCCCGCGGCCTCCGAAGCAACGGCGAGATCGCAGCTCGCCACCAGCTGGCAGCCGGCGGCGGTCGCAATCCCCTGCACCGCGGCGACCACCGGCTTAGGCAGGTGTACGATCGCCTGCATCATCGCGCTGCAGGCGTTCATGATCTGCCCGAAATAGGCCCGGCCGCGATCGGCGTCGCTGCGCCGCGCGGTCAGTTCCTTCATGTCGTGACCCGCGGAGAAGGCAGGACCATTGGCCGCGATGACGACGGCGCGGACGCTGTTGTCGTCATGGATCTGCGTCAGCGCGGCGTGCAGCTCGGCGATCATGCCTTCCGACAGGCTGTTGCGCGCCGCCGGTCGGTTGAGGGTGAGCAGGCGGATGCTGCCGATGTTTTCCTGCAGCAGGACCGGAGATTGTGGCGTGGGGGCGCGGGCAGTCTGGGCGGGCATTTTTGGGCTTTTCACTTCGGGATTTTCATTTTGGCTTTGATGACAACCTAATGTAACAGGCGGCCTTAAGCGAGGGCAGGGACGGGTATGGCGACAGCGAAAATGAGTGTGGCTGAGCTGGAGGAGTTCCTTCGCAGGGAATTCCCGCAGGCCTTCAGAGACGGTGACATCACCATTGAGAGCGCCGACGGCGACACCTGCCTGCTGCGGCGACGCTATGACGAGCGCATGCTGCGTCCAGGCGGCACGGTCTCCGGGCCGACGCTGATGGCGATGGCCGATTTCGCGATGTATGTCGTGCTGCTCTCGGCCATCGGCCCGGTCGGCCTTGCGGTGACAACCAACCTCAACATCAATTTCCTGCGCAAGGGTATGCCGGGGCAGGATGTGCTGGCTGCGGCAAAACTGTTGAAGCTCGGCAAGCGGCTGGCGGTCGGCGAAGTCAGCCTGCTTTCGGGCACATCGCAGGATCCGATCGCCCACGTGACGGCGACCTATTCCATTCCAAACAAATAGTGTTTTTGGTGGTAATATAACACCGTATTCTTAAATTATTGTTTTTTCAGGATTAATTTTCACATTTCGGCGTTGACGGATAACGCATCGTTCTCTAGAAACCCACTCATTCGGCGCGATCTGGCGCCGATTTCCATTTTCACGGATTTCCTCACATGAAAACCTATTCGGCAAAGCCCGCCGATGTGACGAAGAAGTGGGTCTTGATCGACGCCAAGGGTTTGGTGGTCGGCCGGCTCGCTACCCTGGTCGCGATGCGCCTGCGCGGCAAACACCTCCCGACCTACACGCCCCACGTCGATTGCGGCGACAACGTCGTCATCATCAACGCGGCGCATGTCGTGCTGACCGGTCGCAAGCGCGACAACAAGGTCTATTACAAGCACACCGGCTTCATCGGCGGCATCAAGGAACGCACCGCGAAGTCGATCCTCGAGGGCCGTTTCCCCGAGCGCGTGCTCGAGAAGGCCATCGAGCGCATGGTTCCGCGCGGGCCGCTCGGCCGCGTGCAGATGGGCAATCTGCGCGTCTATCCCGGTCCCGACCATCCGCATGAAGCCCAGCAGCCCGAGACGGTTGATATCGCTTCGATGAACCGCAAGAACATGAGGGCCGCATAAGATGTCGGATACCATGCAGTCTCTCGACCAGTTGTCGTCGCTGAAAGCGGCGGTTTCCCCGGAAGCACCGAAATACGTCAAGAAGGTCGACAAATACGGCCGCGCCTATGCCACCGGCAAGCGCAAGGACGCGGTCGCCCGCGTCTGGATCAAGCCGGGCGCCGGCAAGATCGTCGTCAACACCCGCGAGGTCGAGGTCTACTTCGCCCGTCCGGTTCTGCGCATGCTGATCCAGCAGCCGCTGGTCGCCGCCGCCCGCGCCGGTCAGTACGACGTCATCTGCACGGTCGCCGGTGGCGGTCTGTCGGGCCAGGCGGGTGCGGTGCGTCACGGCATCTCGAAGGCGTTGACGTACTTCGAGCCGGATCTGCGCGGCGTGCTCAAGAAGGGCGGCTTCCTCACTCGCGACTCCCGCACCGTGGAGCGCAAGAAGTACGGCCGGGCCAAGGCGCGCAAGTCGTTCCAGTTCTCGAAGCGTTAATCGCTTCGCTAAAATTTGCAGCGCATTGCTGCATTCACGTGGACGAAAAGGGCGCCGATCGGCGCCCTTTTTGCTTACCAATTGGTGACGTGCCACTCCGGAATTTCGTGAAAACTTGCTTACCCGCACGAACTAAAATGGAAGACGGCGCCTCCTAGTGTCCGCCATGCTCCGGCGCGAAACCAGATTTTTACCGCGCCGAACAGTTGCATCACACGCGTTCGGGTGAGCCCATGTCGTTTGATACTTCCACACTCTATCTGTTCGCCACGATGGTAGCGGGCATGCTCGGGGCCATGCTGCTGCTGTTCGGCAAGCAGGAAAACATTGCGGCCTTGAAGTGGTGGGGGACGGCGTATCTGCTCGGCGCATCGTCGGTGGCGATCTGGACCGTCGGCGGCGCCAGGCTTGGCGAGCCGGTTCTGCTGGCGCTGCATGCGCTGGGCTTCGTGGCCTGTGGCATGGTCTGGAACGCCTCGCGCGTGTTCCACGGCCGCAAACCCAATTGGCCGGGTCTTCTTGCCGGTGCGCTCGCCTGGACCGGCATGGTGCTGGCCGTGCCGTCGTTCAATTCCGCCGTGCGGCTGATCGCGGGTGCTGTGATCGTCGCGGTCTATGCGGGTCTGACAGCGTCCGAGTTGTGGCGCGAACGGCGGCGCACCATGCACAAGCGCTGGCCGACGATTGTCGTGCCTGTCATGCATGGTTGCGTGCTGGCGCTGCCGATCCTGCTCGGCAGCCTGCTTCGCCCGCACGATGAAACCTTCGCCAGCAGCATCTGGGTGACGGCATTCTCGGTCGAACTGGTGCTCTATGCGATCGGCACCGTGTTCGTCATCTTCATGCTGGTATCGGACCGCGCCGTCACAGTGCACAAGACCGCGGCGTCGGTCGATTCCTTGAGCGGCATGCTCAATCGGCGCGGCTTTTCGGAAGCCAGCAACCGCGTGATCGACCGCGAGGCCGCCGCGGGGCGGCCGGTGACGGTGATGATTTTCGACATCGACCACTTCAAGGGCATCAACGACCGTTTTGGCCATCCCGCGGGCGACGAGATACTGAAACTGTTCTCCACCGTCGTGATGAACAGTCTTCGCGCCAACGACCTGTCGGGACGGATCGGCGGCGAGGAGTTCGCAGCACTGCTGGCGTGTTCGCTGGCCGAGGGCGTGATCGTGGCCGAGCGGGTGCGCGAAGCGTTCGAAGGCTCCAACATCAGGTGTGAGGACGGCCCGGTCGACACGACGGTCAGCATCGGCGTCGCCGGCGGACCGGCGGGCACGGAACTCGATGTGTTGCTGGCGGCGGCCGATACCGCGCTCTACCAGGCCAAGCGCTCCGGCCGTAACCGGGTCGAGGCCGCCGAGGAGTTGCCGCTGTCGCTGGAGAACTGGCGGCGCAAGACGGCCGGCCGCGCCGCCGCGCAACGCCAGGCCCCGGCGGCGACCTGAACGGGTCGTTCGAACAAGGCGATGTCAGCGGCGATTGATCCAAAGCTTTCGGATCGGTCGCGCGGGAAACGGTGCGTGGTAACCTTTCATTTACCATTCCGTTCCTATCATCGACGCCATGGATTCACGTTGCAGTCGAAGTGCTCAAGCCGCCCTGATGTCGCTCGAAGCGGCAGAAGCCTCGGCTCGCGGCGGTTTCGCCTGTCTGTTCTCGACCTCGGAAGAATTCGAGCGGGCGCTCATCACGGAGCGTCGTGCGCAGGGGCGTTATGTTCAGCGCAGAATGCGCTGGCCTGCCATCCTCTTCGTCGGCTGTGCGCTGATGGTCGCCGGCATGGCGCTGCTGTTCCGTTGAAGTGTCAGTCAATTGTCGATGCAAGGCGCCGCTTGGCGCCTTTTTCTTTTTGGATTGCCGGGTTAGACACGCCAATCCCAATGAGGAGGCACATCCCGGATGATCACCGAAATCGCACAAATCGACGTCAAGCCCGGCACCGAAAAGGATTTTGAGGCCGCTGTCGCCAAGGCGCGCCCGCTTTTCCTCCGCGCCAAGGGCGGCAAGGGGTTTGAACTGCACAAATCGATCGAGAAGCCGCAGCGCTACCGGTTGATGGCGCGGTGGGAGACGCTGGAAAATCACACCGTGGATTTTCGCGGCTCGGAAGACTTCACCGCCTGGCGCGGCTTGGTCGGGCAGTATTTTGCGGCGCCGCCCGAGGTTGAACACACCGAGACGGTGCTGACCACGGACGGCTGATGCCGGTCAGGCGCTCGCGGCGCCCTGCGTGCCTTCCGCCTTAAAATGGTCGATCATCACCTTAGCGATCGCCATCAGCGGCAGCGCGAGCGCCAGCCCCCAGATACCGAACACGACGCCGAGCAGGATCTGGAACGCGAACAGCGTGGCGGGCGGGATATCCAGCGCCTGGCGCTGGATGATCGGCGTCAGCACGTAGCTTTCCAGCGCATGCACGCCGAGGAATAGGATGAAGGCGGAGAGGGCGGCGACCCATCCCGAGGCGAGGCTTGCGAGCACTACGATCAGCCCGCCGAGGATCGCGCCGACGGTCGGAATGAAGGCGAGCAGCCCGGCCTGGATGCCGAGGATGAACGAGCTCTGGATGCCGATGATCGATAGCCCGATCCAGGTAACCAGGAACACCGCCACCATGGTGATGATCTGCGCGATCAGCCAGCGTTCCAGCGTCTCGCCGATCCGGTCGACGATGGCTGTCGCCCGCCCTCGATGCTTGGCCGGCGCCATGAACAGCAGCCCGCCGCGGTAGATTCCGGGCTGGGTCGCGAAGGCGATGCCGAGAAACAGCACGATGAAGAAGTTTCCGACCGCGCTGACAGTGCCGAGGATCAGTTTCAGGCTCTGGCTGAAGATGGCGCCGCCACTGGCCGCAATCGTGCCGGCGCTGGGAAGGTTATTGTGAGGCGTCGGCGCAGGACTCGGGCCGGCCGGCTCGGTTTCTTCGGCGGGCGGCGACAGGCTGCCGAAATCGAAGAAGCTGGTGTCGATGCCGTTGCGTTCCAGAAAACCCTTGACGTTGACGAGCTGCGATTTGAGCGTGTTGCTCAGCGCCGTGGTTTGCTTGCCGATCGTGGTGCCGCCAAGAAAGACGCTGCCCGACAGCATACCCGCCACGATCAGGCAGACCACGGCCAGCCGCAGCGCATGCGGCAGCCGCACCACGCGCCCGAGTAGGTTGCTCATGGCGTTCAGCGCCACGCCGAGCAGGACGCCGGCGAATATCAGGAACAGCGTCGCAGCGAACTGCCAGGTGAATGCGAGCAGGGCGATGAACAGTACGACGCCGATGCCGCCGACCGATATCGCCCACGCCAGATCGTTGCGGGCCTGAAGGCGATTGTCAGCCTGTCCTGTCACGTTGATTCCTTTTCGCGCGTGATAATGCGGGTCACTCTTTCGTCAAAACGCCGCCGGGATCAAGCGCAAGCGCCGGTTTGACGCTGCCGCGCCCGTTATGCCAAGCGTTGTGTAAACCTGAAAAGTGGGCCGGTGAGGGCGCGATGAGCTTCAAATGGTTCGGCCCGCTGGCGCTGCTGGCGGCGCTGGTGATCGGCGACCAGATCAGGATCAACCGGCCCGCCCACAAATATCGCCTGACGCTCGAGGTCGAGACGCCCGAGGGGCGCAAATCGGCGTCCAGCATTCTGGCCGTCCATCCCGACCGCAGCTACGCCCGCCGCGGCCAGACCCGCACCTTGGGCGATGCCGTTTTCCTCGATCTCGGGCAGGGCAAGAACCTCGTCGCGCTGCTGGCCCATGTCGACAACAACAAGCTCGAACTCGACGGCATCAACTACGTCGCCTTGCGCGCCCATACGGCCGCTTCCGGTGGCAAGCGGGTCTCATTCAACGCGATGAGCGCGCAGACCGGTATCGTGCCGGTAACGGGAGAACTCGTTCCGGTGCTCGTCACCTTCGCCGACCCGGCCGATCCCGCCTCGGCGCGCGCCATAGCTCCGAATGACGCCGAAGCGGAGTTCGGGAAGGGCTATCGCCTCCAGGGAATGACCGCCGAGGTGGTACCGAACGGATTTTGGCCGCTCGATTTCGGAGGCCCGCTGGGCGAGCCGGTCACGCGCGCAATCCCTGCGAAACTGCCCTGGCTCGCCAGCGCGGGGGATTCGGCCTCCACGGCGCTCCGGGCTGCCGGATTGCCGGGGGTCGACGGCATCGACGCCCGCGAGGCTTTCACGCGGAAATAGCAGGGCAGCTCCGCTGCGGCCCTGCGGATATTGATCCGCAGCCGCTGCGCAGGCATTATCTTCTGCAATGATGGCCCAGCCCAGAAGATTCTTGCACAGGACAATGACAGCGGAATGTCTGCGATGAGACGGCCCGTGGTCGGGGTGATCGCGAACGCCCATCGCGTCGAAAACCGGTTCCAGACCCAGATGGTCGGAGAGCGCAATTTGCGTGCGGTCACCGACGTCACCGGAGCGTTGCCGCTGATGTTTGCGGGATCGCCCGAGATCACCGACATCGGTGCGCTGCTCGAGGTCGTCGACGGCGTGATTTTGACGGGCGCGCGGGCCAATGTTCACCCGACCCGCTTCAAGACCGAGCCGCATGAGAAGCACGAACCCTACGATATTCATCGCGACGACCTCGCGCTGGCACTGACGGAGGCCTGCGTCGCGCGCGGCGTGCCCATCTTCGGCATCTGCCGCGGCCTGCAGGAGATGAACGTCGCGTTCGGCGGCTCGCTGCATCCGGAAATTCGCGAGATCCCGGGCCGCATGAACCACCGCATGCCGCGGCTGGAGAACGGCGAAATCCATCCCGACCCGACCGTCGTGTTTGCCGACCGGCATGACGTCCATCTCACCCCCGGCGGCACGTTTGCCAGCCTGCTCGGCTGCGAGACCATCCGGGTCAATTCGCTGCACGGGCAGGGCATCCTCGACCCCGGCGAGCGCGTCGTCATCGAAGGCATTGCCGAGGACGGCACCATCGAGGCGATCCGGATCGCGGACGCGACGAGTTTTGCGCTGGGAGTGCAGTGGCACGCCGAGTACGATCCGCAGCGCAACCCGATCAACCGAAAACTGTTCGAGGCGTTCGGCGCGGCGCTGAAGGTGCACCAACGGGCGGCCTAGAATGGCGGACGCAGCGCGCTTGTAGCCCGGATGCGCGCAGCGACATCCGGGGGCGGTGTTGCAGTGGTCCCGGGTATCGCTTCGCTCACCCGGGCTACGAAGATGCGCATGGATTAGGTGGCCGCAAAGAACGGTCGCGTCACGAGGGAGGATTGCTATGAGGCACGGCAGATGGACGAGGCGTGACCTGCTCAAGGCCTCTACGGTTTCCGCCGCGGGTCTTCTGTTTGCCGAACCGCTCAAGGCCGCGGCGCCGCCGGCGGAGGAGGTGACGCCGGCACTGATCGAAGCCGCGAAGAAGGAAGGCAAGCTGTCGTTCTATTCGGCGCTTGAGCTCACCACCGCCGAGCGCCTGGCGCGAACGTTTGAGGCGAAATACCCGGGCATCGCCGTCCGCGTCGAGCGCTCCGGCGCGGAGCGAATATTTCAGCGCATCGCGCAGGAGCAGGGCAGCGGCATCAAGGCCGTCGACGTCGCCAACTCGACGGACCCTGCGCATTATCTCGAATGGAAGAAGTACGACTGGCTGGCGCCGTATCTTCCCGCCGAAATCGTCAAACATTTTCCGGCCGATCAGATCGATCCCGACGGGATGTATGCGACGTCCTGCGCCTGGATGGAGGTGATCGGCTACAACACCAACCTCGTGAAGCGCGAGGATGCGCCGAAGAGCTATGTCGACCTGCTCGATCCAAAATGGCTGGGCAAGATGGTCAAGGCGCATCCCGGCTACAGCGGCGCGATCATGACGGCGACCTTCGTGCTGGCGCGCGATCTCGGCTGGCCGTACCTGGAAAAGCTGGCGCAGCAGAAGGTCATGCAGGTGCAATCGGCCGCCGATCCGCCGAAGAAGATTCTGCTCGGCGAGCGCGCCGTGATGGCCGACGGCAACGATTACAATCTCGTGCTGGCCAAGGACCAGGGCAAGCCGGTGGAGGTGGTGTATCCCGCGGAGGGATCGCCGCTGATCATCGTGCCGTCGGGCATTTTCCGCGGCGCGCCGAATCCGAACGCGGCAAAACTGTTCCAGAACTTCTTCTTCAGCGCGGAAGCCCAGCAGTTGCTGGTCGACGTTTTTGCGCATCGCTCCTTTCACGCGCAGGTCAAAGAGAAGGGGGAACACGTCCCGCTTTCAAGCTTGAAACTGCTCAAGGCCGATCCGGCTCAGGTGCAGGCGCAGAGCGAGGCGATCAAGGCGCGCTACAGCAAGCTGTTCGGCGTTTGATGCCGGAGTGCTTGGAGGGTGGAATGTGCGTCGTCTCTCATTGCAATCAATGCGCGATGAATCCGGTTTTGCAACCAATTGTTTGCTGGACGAATCAGGATTGCAGCTCATACCAGCGTGTCTTCCGTACTCTTACGGTGCCGAAACTATGGCACTAAAAAGCTGAAGTCGGGTAAGCAACGAGAAGACGCTACAGCGGTGTCCGCTGGGGCGGATACGACCTGACCAAAGCCGGTACCATTCCACGCTTCGCGACCGGAGGAGGCTGTGAAGATATCTGGCCGCCTTATGCTTGCGATGGTTGTGCTGGTCGCGACGACGGCCTGCGTCGTCAGTATATTCGCCCACTTTTTCGTCGCCGGCGCGCCTCCGCAGGGCGAATTGCTCGCGATCATCGGCTCGGCGCTGGCCGGCGGCGCGACCACCGCAGTACTCGCGCTTGGGCTCGCTATCGGAACAGCCAATCGTTTGCGCCAGCCGTTGCTCGGCGTCTCCAGCTTTGCTGACGTTCGCCGTGAGCCGGAACAGGAGCGGGCGTATCAGACGCTAATCGACAACGAGAAGATGGTGCGGGCCATCATCGAGGAAGCGCTCGATGCGTTCGTTCAGACCAATGGCAACTGCGTCGTCCTCGACTGGAGCCCGCACGCCGAGGCGCTGATGGGGTGGACGCGAGAGGAAGCGGTCGGCCACAGCGTCGAGAAGCTCCTCTTTCCAGAATCCCTGTGGGCCGGACACCGGCAATGGGTCGACCATTTCCTGAGCGAGGCATGCGGCAAAGCCGCTGGAGGGCGATACGAAACGCCGCTGCTACACAAGGACGGACGCGAGTTTTTTGCCGAGGTGTCACTGACGGCGCTGCCCTGCGGCGAGGGCTACATCATCAACGCCTTCGTCCGGGACATCACCGAAAAGCGCGCGGCGCAAGAGCAGTTGTTCCAGGCGCAAAAGATGGAATCGGTCGGTCAATTGACCGGCGGCATCGCCCACGACTTCAACAACATGCTCACCGTGATCACCGGCACGATCGAGATCCTCGCCGACGGCGTCAAGCACGATCCGGCGCTGGCCTCGATCGCCAGGATGATCAACGATGCCGCCGACCGGGCGTCACAACTCACGGCGAACCTGCTGGCCTTCGCCCGAAAGCAGCCGCTGCGGCCGCTCGAGACCGACGTCAATGTGTTGATCGAGGAGGCGGTCAAACTGCTGACGCCGACACTCGGAAGGCAGATTCAGATCGAGGCGGCGCTGAGCGATCAGGTCTGGCCCGCTTTGGTCGATCGCAGCCAGCTCACCTCGGCGCTGGTCAATCTCGCGATCAACGCCCGCGACGCCATGCCCAATGGGGGCAAGCTGCTCTTCAGGACGGGAAACTTCACCCGCAACGGGCACGACGCGGAGATCGACGATCTCGGTGCCGGCGACTACGTCACCATCGAGGTCATCGATAGCGGCGTCGGCATCCCACTTGCCATCCGCGACAAGATCTTCGAGCCGTTCTTTTCCACCAAGCAGTTCGGCACCGGCACCGGGCTCGGGCTGAGCATGGTGTTCGGATTCGCCAAGCAATCCGGCGGCGCCGTCATCGTCGACGGCAAGGAAGGCGAGGGCGCCCGTTTCTGCATCTATCTGCCCAAAGCCGACGCCGAGCCCTCCGACGCGCTTGCCGCAAGCGATGTTTCGGCGGCTGATGATGAGGAGCTGCCCGTCGGGTCGGAAACCATTCTCTGCGTCGACGATGACGACGTGGTGCGGATGCACGTCACTGGCCGTCTCGAAAGCCTCGGCTACGCCGTCATCACCGCTTCCAATGCCGCCAAGGCACTCGACATGGTCAAGGCCGGCGTGGCGTTCGACCTGCTGTTCACCGACATCGTCATGCCAGGCGCCATGAACGGCCGTCAGCTCGCGCAGAAGGTCGCCGAGATGCGGCAGCCGCTCCGGGTGCTCTACACCTCGGGCAATACGTTCGGCGCCTTTGCCAATGCGCGTCCCGGCGAGGGCGTGCTGCTGCTGAAAAAGCCCTATCGCAAGGCTGATCTCGCCCGCGTGGTGCGGCTCGCCCTCGACCGCGCGATCGACCACATGGGCGACCCGATCCCGCTGCCCTATTCGGTGCAGGAAGATCTCGAGCGTTTTCTTAAGGAAAATCTTCCGAAGAGGGGATAGG
>CADEDX010000021.1:14850-27243 GCA_902826195.1 uncultured Bradyrhizobium sp.
GGGATAGGTCGTTGGCGGCTTGCGCGGTGCATCACTGTCGGTCTACGGCATGTCCTCCCCACGCATCCAGCGAGGCAGGCCAATGAAGTCGCGCGTCGAGACACTCACACCACCGAACACGCCGACCCCGATCGGCCCTTACAATCACGTCGCCAAGGTCGGCGAGCATATCTGGATCGGCGGCACCGCCGGTGTCGATCCGGCGACGGGACAATTGGCCGGAACTGATGTCGGCGCCCAGACCCGGCAAATCCTGAAATCATTCGTCGTGATGCTCGACGCCGTCGGCTCCGATCTCAGCCACGTCACGCACACCAACACCTTCCTGCAGCACATGTCCGACTTCGAGACGATGAATGCCGCCTATGTCGACATCATGGGAGATCGCCGTCCGGCGCGCACAGTCATTTCAGTCCGGGAATTGCCCAAGCCCGGCGTGTTGCTGACGAAGAATCTCACCGCGGTGACGAAGGAGCGAGCCGGATCGTTTGACGACGGCAAGTGACGGAAACAAAAAGGCGCCCGAACGGAGCGCCTTTTGCATATTCTCGCTCGGACCTAGCGAAGACCGAGGCTTTGAAAGAACGACGGCTGCTGCGCGTTCTGCGTGGCCGGGTCCGGTGCGCGGGGATCGGCCACGGGCGGCGGCTGGCCCCCTGCATCCTGCTCTTCGCGGACCCTCGCGCGATTTTGCCGGCGCGGGCGGACTTCCGCTCGGGCATTTTGCACGGAGTGGACGCGCCTGTGCTTTTTCACGGGTCGTGCCTGCGGGGTATCCTGCGCCACTCGCGCCTGGGCCGCTCGCGCGGACGCGGCCCGCGCCTCTTCCTCGGCGGCCCAGGCCTGGAATTGCTTGAACAACTCCTGGCTGACGGGCGGGCTGTTCTCCGTCTGGCTTTGCGCGACAGCGACCTGGCGCTGGCTGCTCTCGGCCGGCACCTGAACCGATTCTGCCGGACGCTGAACGGCCTCGGCCTGGTCTTGATTGGCCGGAGCGGGAGCCGCAGCAATCTCCTCGCGCGGCGGCACGTCAATTGCCGCCGGCGCGTCGGCCATCGTTTGAATGGGTGATGCCGACGTATCGGCTTCGAGCTGGAGCGCGGGCTTGTCGTTCCACCAATCCGTCACGCTCGTAACCAGCAGCACCGGATTGCCGAACGATAGAGCGCCGACGCCGATCGTCGTCACCGCTGCCGCCAACGCACTTGCCTTGAAGATTCGCGACGAGATCGTCGCCACGTCCCACCCTTTTTCGACATCCGGCTGCACGGCTTCTTCCGCGTGCCCGGACAGAAAAATCGGAGGACGATCTGGTTGAAAACGATTGTCTGTCGTCATGTGGTCGATGCCGCCTCTCATTGATCCGATTCTCCGATACCCCGCCCGCGCGTTCTAAAAGCGACAATCGCCGCCACGATTTGGGAGAAGTCTTGGCTTCAATGGGACTGGGGAACCGAAATACGCGGTACGTACGTAGGGGCTTCGTCAGAATGAGCGCAAGCGATATGCGGGTCTTTGCTCAAGTAGTCCCATGTGTCGCTGCGCTCACCCGGGCTGCGTTTGCTGAGGATGATGGGAATCGGAAGCGCTCGCCGAAAAAAAAGGCGCCCCGCAAGGAGCGCCCTTCGCATCTTTGAGCGTTGATACCGGCGGCGCGAGCGCCGCCAGACATTACTGCGAATAGTACATGTCGAATTCGACCGGGTGCGGGGTCATCTCGAAACGCTCGACCTCGGTCATCTTCAACTCGATGTAGCTGTCGATGAAGTCGTCATCGAACACGCCGCCGTTCTTGAGGAAGGCGCGGTCCTTGTCGAGGTTTTCCAGCGCCTCGCGGAGCGAACCGCACACCGTCGGGATCTGCTTCAGTTCTTCCTTCGGCAGGTCGTAGAGATCCTTGTCCATCGCCGGACCGGGATCGATCTTGTTCTTGATGCCGTCGAGGCCGGCCATCAGCATCGCGGCGAAGCCGAGATAGGGATTGGCCATCGGGTCGGGGAAGCGGACTTCGACGCGCTTGGCCTTCGGGTTCGCCGTGTAGGGAATGCGGCAGGAGGCCGAGCGGTTGCGCGCGGAGTAGGCGAGCAGCACCGGGGCTTCATAGCCCGGGACCAGGCGCTTGTAGGAGTTGGTCGACGGGTTGGTGAAGGCGTTGATCGCCTTGGCGTGCTTGATGATGCCGCCGATGTAGTGCAGGCAGGTTTCGGAGAGGTCGGCGTACTTGTTGCCGGCGAACACCGGCTTGCCGTCCTTCCAGATCGACTGGTGCACGTGCATGCCCGAGCCGTTGTCGCCATAGATCGGCTTCGGCATGAAGGTGGCGGTCTTGCCGTAGATGTGCGCGACCTGATGGATGCAGTATTTGTAGATCTGCATCTGGTCCGCCATCAGCGTCAGCGTGTCGAACTTCATGCCGAGTTCGTGCTGGGCGGAAGCGACTTCGTGGTGGTGCTTCTCGACCTTGACGCCCATCTTGGCCATGGCGCCGAGCATTTCCGAACGCATGTCCTGCACCGAGTCCTGCGGCGGCACCGGGAAGTAGCCGCCCTTGGTGCGGATGCGGTGGCCGAGATTGCCGCCTTCATATTCGGTGTCCGAATTGGTCGGCAGTTCCGAGGAGTCGAGCTTGAATCCGGTGTTGTAGGGCGTGGACGAGAACCGCACGTCGTCGAACACGAAGAACTCGGCTTCCGGACCGACGAACACGGTGTCGCCGATGCCCATCGACTTGACCATCGCCTCGGCCTTCTTGGCCATGCCGCGCGGGTCGCGGTTGTAGGGTTCGCCGGTGGTCGGCTCCAGCACGTCGCAGGTGATGACCATGGTGGTCTCGGCGAAGAACGGGTCGATCGTCGCAGTGACCGGGTCGGGCATCAGGCACATGTCGGACTCGTTAATCGCCTTCCAGCCGGCGATCGAGGAGCCGTCGAACATCGTACCCTCGGCAAAGATGTCCTCGTCGATCATGCTGATGTCGAACGTCACGTGCTGCCACTTGCCGCGCGGATCGGTAAAGCGCAGGTCGACGTATTTCACGTCATTGTCCTTGATCGATTTCAGGACGTCTTTGGCGGTCTTCATGAATACCCCTTTTGCTACTGCGGGTCGGTTTCCAGGATTGACGCGACGACGAGATTATCGTCGGCGACCGGTGAGCGATCGCAGACGAAATCGGCCGCGGAAGCAGCCGTTTTTGTGATTTTTTAGTCGCGAAATCCGGATAGCACCCGGCTCAGATAGCGTCCAGCCCGTTAGATGGCATCCAGCCCGGATTCGCCGGTTCTGATCCGGATCGCTTCCTCGATGTTGGAGACGAAGATCTTGCCGTCGCCGATGCGCCCGGTCTGGGCGGCGCGGCGGATCGCGTCGATCGCCTTTTCCACCAGTTCGTCCGAAATCACGATCTCAATTTTCACCTTGGGCAGGAAGTCGACGATGTATTCCGCGCCGCGATAGAGTTCGGCGTGTCCCTTCTGTCGGCCAAAGCCCTTGGCCTCGGTGACCGTGATGCCCTGCAGCCCAACCTCCTGAAGCGCCTCTTTCACCTCGTCGAGCTTGAATGGCTTGATGATGGCTTCAATCTTCTTCACTGAGCGCCTCCCGGGCAGTTCCAAATAGGTTCGATGTCGCAGCCTGGTGATATCCCTGGCGCTGTCTGGTTTGATCCTTGCTCCCCGGGCAATGCCAGGATTGATCCAAAGCAAGCCGGATTGCTCATAATTGACGCGAACTGCGTCGATCATGAGCTACGTAGTTCAACCGGCTTCCTCAAAAGCAGGGTCTATGCCAAGTTGTTAACGCGGCCGATTTTGGAACGTTATCAGACTTTTAACAGGAAGGTGGAAGAGGTGGTGCCGGACACCGCATGATAGTGGAGATCACAAAATAGGCAAATAGGTCAATTCGTGTGCAGGCGAGGTGCGGAGCGCGGCGGCGCGATGGCGATATGCCTGAGGAAAAGGCTGACGGACTGAGGTTTCGGCATGGAAGTGTTGACCACCACTGAGATGGAGCGTGCCGACCGGCTGACGATCGCCGCCGGCACGCCCGGGTTCGCGCTGATGATGAGCGCGGGCCAGGCCGTGGCCGAGGCCGCGATGAATCTCGTCGAGGAGGGGCCGATCGTGGTGGTCGCCGGCCGCGGCAACAATGGCGGCGACGGCTTTGTGGCGGCGGCCGAGCTTGCCGCGCGGGGCCGGGATGTTTCCGTCATCCTGCTGTGCGAGCGCGACAGCCTGCAGGGCGATGCCGCGCTCGCGGCGCGCGGCTGGAAATATCCGGTACTGCCGTTCAACCCGCAGGCGATCGGCAAGCCGGCGCTGATCATCGACGCGTTGTTCGGCGCCGGCCTCAACCGACCCGTCAAGGGCGACCCGCTCGAAGTGATCGCGGCGGTCAACGCCAATGGCGCGCCGGTGCTCGCGGTCGACCTGCCCAGCGGGATCAACGGCACCACGGGCGCGGTGATGGGTGCGGCGATTGACGCCGTTGAGACCGTGACCTTCTTCCGCCGCAAGCCCGGGCATCTCTTGATGCCGGGGCGCAAGCATTGCGGCCGCGTCCGCGTTGCCGATATCGGCATCGATGCGCGCGTGCTCGACGAGATCAGCCCGCTGACGTTTGAGAACGTGCCGCAGAGCTGGCAAAAATTCTTCCCGGTGCCCGACATCGGCGGCCACAAATATGCCCGCGGCCACGCCGTCGTCGTGTCCGGCGAACTGGCCTCGACCGGCGCGGCGCGGCTCGCGGCGCGCGGCGCGTTGCGGGCAGGGGCGGGGCTCGTGACGGTGGCTTCGCCGCGCGACGCACTGGCGGTCAATGCGGCGGCGCTGACCGCGGTGATGGTTCGCGCGATCGACAATGCACTTCAGTTCGCCGAACTGCTCGACGACAGGCGGCTCGGCACGGTCGTGATCGGGCCCGGCGCCGGCGTCAGCGCCCGCACGCGCGATTTCGTCCACACCGCCTTGTCGGCCAGGCGCAGCCTCGTGCTCGATGCCGACGCACTGACCAGTTTTGCCGACGCGCCCGAGCGGCTGTTCGAGCAGGTCAAGGCGAGCGGGGACGCGAAAGTCGTGCTGACACCGCACGAAGGCGAGTTTCCGCGCCTGTTCAGTGACATCAGCAACAAGCATCCCGGCCGCTCCAAACTGGAACGGGTGCGCGCCGCCGCCGAACGCTCCGGCGCCGTGGTGCTGCTGAAGGGACCCGACACCGTCGTCGCATCACCCGATGGCCGCGCCAGCATCGCCTCCAACGCCCCGCCCTGGCTTGCCACCGCCGGCGCGGGCGACGTGCTGGCCGGCATGATCGCTGCGTTCCTTGCGCAGGGCGCGCCGGCCCATGAGGCCGCCTGCATCGGCGTCTGGATGCACGGCGAAGCCGCGAACGAGGCGGGACCGGGTTTGATTGCGGAGGATTTGCCGGAGGTGCTGCCGGCGGTGTTTCGCGGGCTGTATGACGAGTTCGGGATCGAGTATTGAAGCTTGATTATCCTGGATTCGTAGTTTATAGACTACATGCTTGAGCTTAAGCAGATGGAAACGTTTCGAAGTGGCGCCTGCGGCTCAGGGACAAACGAGCTCGTGCGGTGATCGCTTCGCGATTGGATCGGCTGGCTCAAGGGCACGCAGGCGACGCTGAGCTGGTTGGCGAGGGCGTCAGCGAACTGCGCATCCACTACGGCGCGGGCTACCGTGTTTATTTTCAGAAGCGGGATGCACGATCGTCGTGCTGCTCTGTGGGGGCGACAAGAGCACCCAGGCGAAAGACATCAAGACGGCGAAGCATCTTGCCAAGGCATGGAGTGATTGAGATGGGCGAGAAGCTCACGGCATATGATCCGGCTGAGGACCTGCAGTCCGACGAGGCAATTGCCGTCTTCATGGCGGAGGCCTTCAAGACCGAGGATGCAGGCTATATTGCGCATGCCCTCGGCGTCGTTGCCCGTGCCAAGGGCATGACACAGATTGCCCACGAAACCGGACTATCGCGGGAGCAGCTCTATCGTTCTTTCAGCGCCAACGGAAATCCGACCTTGAAGACGACGATTGCCGTGATGAAGGCGCTGGGAATTGAGCTCACCGCAAAATCTCACGTCCGTGAAGACTCAGTGGCATAGGTAGGTCGAGCCTTTCGCGATCGCCTTCGCGGCCGCTTTGTTATGTAACTGATCTCCGTGTCCGCGGCTCTACGCCGAGTAGGGATCGAGTATCAACAAGATACAACGATGACGCTCGATCTATCCCTACGCTCGATCGGTCCAAGTGTGCGCGGCACGCGCGCGACGGATAACGACATCCATTTACTGAAATGTCAGTTGCCCAACAGTTTGACACCGGATTGGCTCATGGCCTTTCTGAGACGGCACGCGCTTGCGGGCGTTGGCTTCAGCCTGAGCACAGATCATGACGAGTCTGGGATCGGAGCAGAAGTCATATGGCTGACGCCGGAGCAGATAGTGTCCGAGAGTGTCGAATGTGAGCCCGGGAGATCGGTTCTCTCCTATGGATTTCTCGCGATAGGCGCGTGCGCGGAGGGATCCGGAGATCCGTATTTTCTAGATATCAGCAATCCGTCTGATGATCCGCCCCTTGTGCGGATTCCGCACGACTACGCGGTTTCGGTCCCTTATCCACGCGATAAAATTGAAATCGTGACTTCGACCTCGTCCGAATTCTTTCGGAATTCTAGTATTAACTCGTAGGATGGGTGGAGCGCAGCGAAACCTGTCACTTTCGTTGCTCGTCTGGATGATGGGTATCGCTGCGCTCCACCCATCCTACGGCTATGTCACCTGATACTTCGCTACCGCTGCCTCATTCCACTCTAGCCCGAGGCCCGGCCCTCTTGCTGTCACCGTGCCATCGACGATCTCGGCCGGCTTCGCGAGAATCGAACCCGCAAAATCCAGAAACTCCAGCCAGTGCGCGGTCGGCGTCACCGCGAGCATGTGGGCGCTGGCTTCCGCGAACAGATGGCTCGACATCGGAATGTTGACGGCGTGCGCCTGGGCCGCGACCTGCAGCCAGCCGGTGACGCCGCCGCACTTCATCAGATCGGGCATGATGAAGTCGCTGGCGCCAGCTTCGATCGCCTCCGCAAAGCCGCGCGGGAACCACCAGTTCTCGCCGGCCTGGATCGGCGTCGGCGACATCTCGCGGACTTTTGCGTGCCCGGACAGGTTCTCCTGCGGCACGGGCTCCTCGATCCAGTGCAAGTCGTAGGGTTCAAGGCGCGCGATGCGCCGCGTGGCTTCCGCGGGATCGAGCGACTGGTTGAAGTCGATCATCAGCGCCACATCCGGGCCGAGCAACGCGCGCACGCCTTTGACTACGCGCTCGTCATTGGCGGCGTCGCCGTCGCCGCCCTTGATCTTGATGCCGCGAAACCCCTGTTCGAGCGAGCCGCGCAACGCGCGCTCGTCGGCCTTGGGATCGACCACGCCGTAGCTGTCATAGGCTTTGACCGGTTTCGGCGAACCGCCGAGCAGTTCGACGACGGGCTTTCCGGCCACCTGGCCGAGCGCGTCCCAATAGGCCATGTCGAGGCCTGATACCGCCATGCCGACCAGCCCCTGCCAGCCGAGCAGGCGAAACTTGGCGTCCATCGTCGCCATCAGATCGTAGGGCGCGACGGGCTTGCCGGTGAGCTCACGCCCGATCTCCTCGATCAGATGCACCAGCGGCTTTATCGTCATCGTCGCATAGGCGAAGATGTAGGCGTGTCCCGTCACGCCCTGATCGGTCTCGACGTCGATCAGCACCAGCGGCCCGGAATCGAACACGCCAAATGCGTTCTTCAGGGGACGTTTCAGCGGTACGACGACGCCGCGCGCCTTGACGCTGCGGGTGGCGGGGACGGGCTTGCTCATGGTGTGCTCCTCACTCGACGGCGTACCATCGCACAAAGCGCGGTGCGGCCCAATCGGCGGCGATGGATTCGATCAGCCACTGCCCGGCATGTTCGGCCGCAAAGGCGATGCGCTGGGTCTGGCCCGGCTCGAATGCCAGCGTGTCCAGCCAATACGGCTTCCAGCCGTCGTCGAGCTTGTCGAGCAGGCGGAAATGGTGGCCGTGCAAGCGAAAGACGATTGGCATGGCAGCACGGTTGGTTACCGCAAGCACCACGGCCCGCCCGGGTTTGGCGCGGAAGGCCGGCTTGGGCGTGGCAGCAAGATCTGACGTCACGATCCACTCGGGGCCGCTCAGCGCGAGATCGGCGCGGAGCGCGTTCTTCAGGTCGAGTTGCGCCGGCAACCCGTTGGACGGCAGGGGTGAGGGAGGCGGCAGCGGCGCCGCCCGCGCGGGGGGATCGGATGACACCATCAAGAACCCGATGGTCCGCGCTTGCCTGCCCTCGTGGAGAAGGATCTTGAGGTTCGAGCCCGGCGGGGCTTTGACGTCGACAAAGACATCGACCCGGCTGCCCGGCGCGAGCACGATCGCGCCGTTGCGGGCAAGAAATGGTTCCGAAGGCTGGCTGTCGATCGCCATGACCGTGACATCGACGGATTCCAGTTTCAGGGCGATAATGCTGCGCCGGCTGCCGTTGATGAAGCGAAGTCTCAAGCGCTCGTTGGATCGGGCTGATACGTCCACTGAGGCTTTGCCGTTAAGTGTATAGAAAGTCGTGGTTTCGGCCGGGTCCGCCCCTGACACGACCGCGGTCCCGTCGGGCCGCAGCCGCCATTCCTCCACCACGAGCACCTCGTCGCGATCGACGCTGACGGGCTCATTTTCGGCGACCACCAGCGGGCGGCCTCGCGCCTGCCGCTGGTTTTGAAGATCGAGCAGAATCATGTCGCACAGGAAGGTCCCAGCGTGACGTAATGGAATCCTGATCGTTTCCCAGCCTGAGGGAGCCAGCATCCGGCGGCTGATCAGCGGCTCGATGGCGGGAACGCCGCCGATCCCTCGCCAGTCAAGGCCGACGGGAACCGTGAGGTCGTTGGCAAACTGGACCTGCAGATCGTCGCCGCGGCGGAATCGCAGTTCTGGGCTTCCAAGCATCCATATCGGCGTTTCCGGACCGCCGTTGCGGATGCCCAGGCGACCTTGCTGCGCTTTGATGGGTATGGCTGGCCGTCCCTGCGCACGGGGACTGCCGGGCAGCAGCAGGCCAAGGGAGGCCGCCCCAAACCCCGCCATCCAGTCACGCCGGTTCATTCGCAAAACCTGCCTTGCCATCAGTCCGATCCGGACCATCTTTCGGATGAGATGTCCAGTTGCGGCGCATTGCCCAACGCGGCCGGGCAGGGCCATTTTTTTGCTGCGGAGGTGGTGGCTCATGTTATAAGCCCGCCGCCCGCGGCATCGCGGCCGGGTTTGGATGCTTTTAACGCGGGCGTGGCGGAACTGGTAGACGCGCTGGATTTAGGTTCCAGTGACGAAAGTTGTGGGGGTTCGAGTCCCTCCGCCCGCACCAAGCGCTCTATCCAGGCGTTTGCATGACGAATACTGGTGGGCCTGCTTCCCTTCGGGAGGCCAGGGTCAGCCGAACCACCGGCGACAGGCCGCAAGGCCGCGCCTCTGATATTAGACACTGCCTGGCCGCTCTGGCCCGGCGCAAGCGGAAGAAGATTGACACCATGCAGGTCACCGAAACCCTCGCC
The DNA here is from genome assembly GCA_902826195.1 of uncultured Bradyrhizobium sp. Lineage (GTDB taxonomy): Bacteria > Pseudomonadota > Alphaproteobacteria > Rhizobiales > Xanthobacteraceae > Bradyrhizobium. Next base: position 24,464 of record CADEDX010000021.1, read on the forward strand.
GAGGGATTGAAGCACGAGTTCAAGGTCAGCGTTCCCGCATCGGATCTCGATGCCAAGGCGGATGCCAAGCTGGTCGACCTCAAGGACAAGGTGAAGCTCAACGGCTTCCGTCCCGGCAAGGTGCCGGTCAGCCACCTGAAGAAGGTGTATGGCCGCTCGGTGATGGCCGAGACCATCGACCAGACCATCCGCGACACCAACACGCAGATCTTCACCGATCGCGGTTTCCGCCTCGCGACCGAGCCGAAGATCACCATGCCGACCGAGCAGAAGGAAGTTGAGGAGCTGCTCGCCGGCAAGTCCGACCTGACCTACACGGTCGCGATCGAGGTGGTGCCGACGATCCAGCTGGCCGATTTCAAGACTTTCTCGGTGGAAAAGCCGGTGGTCGAAGTCACCGATGCAGAGGTCGACGAGGCCATCAAGCGCATCGCCGACCAGAACAAGCCCTATGCGGCGAAGTCCGAAGGTGCCAAGGCCGCGAATGGCGATCGCGTGACGATCAGCTTCAAGGGCAGCATCAACGGTGAACTGTTCGAGGGCGGTACCGGCGAGGGCATCCCGGTTGTGATCGGCGCCGGCCAGTTCATTCCGGGCTTCGAGGAGCAGCTCGTCGGCATCGGCGCCGGCGAAACCCGCACGCTGAAAGTGACCTTCCCCAAGAATTACGCCAGCGAAAAACTCGCCGGCCAGCCGGCCGAATTCGAGACCACGGCCACGCTGATCGAGGCGCCCGGCGAGGCCAAGATCGACGACGAGTTCGCCAAGACGCTCGGCCTCGAATCGCTCGACAAGCTGAAGGAGGCCGCGCGCGAGCGGCTGGTCGCCGAGTTCGCCGGCGCGACGCGCCAGCGCGTCAAGCGCGCGCTGCTCGACCGTCTCGATGACAGCCACAAGTTCGAGGCGCCGCCGTCGCTGATCGAGGAAGAGTTCAACCTGATGTGGAACTCGATCAAGGCCGAGATGGAATCCTCCGGCAAGACCTTTGCCGACGAGGACACCACCGAAGACGCGGCAAAGGAAGAATACAAGAAGATCGCCGACCGCCGCGTCCGGCTCGGGCTTGTGCTGTCGGAGATCGGCGAGAAGAACAAGATCACCGTGACCGATGACGAAGTCAGCCGCGCGGTGATCGAGCGTGCGCGTTCGATGCCCGGCCGCGAGAAGGAGGTCTGGGACTACTATCGCAACAATGCCAATGCGCTGGCCCAGCTTCGTGCGCCGATTTATGAAGACAAGGTGGTCGATTTCATCCTCGAACTTGCCACCGTGACCGAGAAGAAGGTCTCCCGCGACGATCTGTTCAAGGAAGACGACGAGAAGAGCGCGGCCTGACCGTTCGGGTCAGGCTAATGTTAATAATAAACGGCGAATCCGTCGTGGCTGCGCCCTCCGCAGCTATGACATTGCCGCCGAATCAGCTTGAACTCGTCTCGTCGGCTCGCAATGGCCCGACCTTGTCGCCGGGAAATTGGCTCATATCTGTGAGCGGCTCGCCTACCCGCGAGTTCTGAGTTTGAAGTCCTGCATCACGGGACGTTCGTCCGCGCGCGGCAATTTTGCGATTGGCCTGCCTGCCGATGGATGTTCGCCCCCGCTCTTTCTACCTAACCCTTCATGAACCCTTGGGGTGACTAATGCGCGATCCCGTTGAAACCTACATGAACCTCGTGCCCATGGTGGTCGAGCAGACCAACCGCGGCGAACGCGCCTACGACATTTTCTCGCGCCTGCTGAAGGAGCGGATCATCTTCCTGACCGGTCCGGTCGAAGACGGCATGTCGACGCTGGTTGTCGCGCAGCTTCTCTTTCTCGAGGCCGAGAACCCGAAGAAGGAAATCTCGATGTACATCAACTCGCCCGGCGGCGTGGTGACATCGGGGCTGGCGATCTACGACACCATGCAGTTCATCCGTCCGCCAGTGTCGACGCTGTGCACCGGGCAGGCGGCCTCGATGGGTTCGCTCCTGCTCGCAGCCGGCGCCAAGGACATGCGCTTCTCGCTGCCGAACTCGCGCATCATGGTGCATCAGCCGTCCGGCGGCTTCCAGGGCCAGGCCACCGACATCATGCTGCATGCGCAGGAGATCCTGAATCTCAAGAAGCGCCTCAACGAGATCTACGTGAAGCACACCGGCCAGACCTACAAGGCGATCGAGGATGCGCTGGAGCGCGATAAGTTCCTGACCGCCGACATGGCCCGCGACTTTGGCATTGTCGACAAGGTGATCGAACAGCGTCCCGAAGAGGGCACTGCGGCTAAGGCCTCCTAAGGTAACGGACCAAGATACCCCTCGTTGACCTTAACGGCTGGTCGAATCGGCAAATATGGCCGAAAGCGGCGCTATACCCCCGTCTGGGCGGAAAGTTCCGCTTTCGTCCCGGCTTTTCGGCGTGGCAGTTGCGCCACGCTGGGTCGATTTTGTGAACTTATCCCCGTGCTAACGCCACAAATCACGGTATTGTCACGGGTAGCCGTTGCGCCCCCGATTAGCGAATTCTTGATAGTCGGCTGTCAGCATGGTTGGCTGTGTGGAATGGACTAAGATCGCGGGGGATTCGAGAAACCGTGATTCGCACGGTGTATGTTTGAGTTAGGGTCTTTTTTGGTACGGAATTTGCTCTATCTACCTTGAGATCCGGTATGAGTGCCGGAATGGGTCGATCGGGTGACGGATCGAACGGCGGACGGAGACAAGAATGAGTAAGGTTGGCACGAGCGACTCCAAGAACACGCTGTATTGCTCGTTCTGCGGCAAGAGCCAGCACGAAGTCCGCAA
>CADEDX010000022.1 GCA_902826195.1 uncultured Bradyrhizobium sp.
CATGCCAATTCGGACGGAAAGCGCGCGATGAATCTTCCTGCTTGAGATCCTCAAGGCTGACGCCTGCCAGGAAGCACAGGTAGGGCGGCACCAGAGGCAGAACGCACGGCGACAGGAAAGACAGCAATCCCGCCCCCAGCGCCCCCATCAGTGAAATATTGGAAATCACGGCGCTTCCGGCTCTGGTAGACACATGCGAATTCATGTATGTGTATGACATGTCCTTGAGGAAGCTTCAACAAACATCGCTGTTCGCCTTGGTTTTGCTGATGTCGGGCCTGCTTTGGCCTGTCGCGGCGCAGGCTTCCGAACTTGTGATGTTTGAGCGCGACGGCTGCGTCTGGTGTCAACGGTGGGACCGCGAGATCGGTCCCGTCTATGACAAGACCGCCGAAGCCCGAGTGCTCCCGCTACGGCGCATCGACGCAGGGGACCATGCTGCCGGCGGCATTACCCTCGCATCACCGGTGCGCTTCACGCCGACTTTCGTTGTCGTGGACAACGGCCGGGAAATCGGTCGCATCACCGGCTATATCAACGACGATGCATTCTGGGGATTGCTCGCCGCCCTTGCTAGCAAGATTACGACGCCCGGCCCGGGCACGAACCGGACCTGACCATTCTGGTTTCGCATTTTGAAAGAATCTGACCGCGATGTCCCCGATCCTCTCGACCGAACTTGAAACCGAACTGCGCGACGGCGCGGAGTATTCGCCCGAACTCGATCAGTTGATGCGCAAGGCGCGCAAGGCCAGCAATTTTCTCAAAGCGGTGTCCCACGAAAATCGCCTGCTGCTGCTGTGCCTGCTTGCAGAGCGTGAACGATCGGTCACGGAACTGGAGAACATTCTGTCATTGCGGCAATCGGCGGTGTCCCAACAACTCGCGCGGCTTCGCTATGACGGCATGGTCGATACCCGTCGCGACGGCAAGACCATCTACTACAGCTTGGCCAATGACGATGTGCGCCAGGTGATTTCCGTCATCTACAAGATCTTCTGCGCGCCGGTCACGGCGGACCAAAAAACATAACTGGCCGAACGAGCCAACGAGGATTCAGGGAGAACCCATGCAAAGCCTGGCGGCCTGGATGCCGGGGCTTGGCGGCTTTGCCATCGGCGCAGCCGCCGGCTTCGCCGTCCGCCATGCCAGGCTTTGTTCATTTGGCGCCATCGAGGATGCGCTGATGGGCGGCGACAGCCGACGCCTCCGGATTTTCGGTCTGGCGCTCGGCCTTGCAATCCTCGGGACGCAAGCGCTGGTCGTCAGCGGCGTCCTTCGCCCCGAGCTGACAACCTATACCTTGCCTAACCTGCCGATCGTTGCCGTCCTGCTCGGCAGCCTGATCTTCGGGATCGGCATGGCCATGGTCGGCACCTGCGGATTTGGCTCGCTGGTTCGCCTCGGCACCGGTGACCTGCGCAGTCTGATCGTCATCCTGGTCCTGGGCGCGACCGCCTATGCGGCACTGCGCGGCGTCCTGGCCAGCGTCCGCATCGATGCGCTGGAGCGTCTTTCGATCGGAATGCCCGATGGTATTGCGTCCGACATGGCCTCGCTCACCTCGCACGCGCTTGGTTTCGACGTCCGCGCCGGCCTCGCCATCGTGGTGGGCGCAGGGCTTTGCCTGCTTGCGCTCGCAGATCCGCGATTGCGGCGCGCGCCGCGGTTGCTGTCCGCGGGCATCGCGCTCGGCGTCCTGGTCGTCGCGGGCTGGGTCGTCACGAATTCATTCGGGGATGAGTTTGACGTTGCGATACGACCGCAAAGCCTGACCTTCGTCTCCACCATCGGCAAGGCGCTGTATGCGGGCGTGCTGAACGTTTCGAGCTTCGCCGATTTCGGCGTCGGCAGCGTGTTCGGCGTCGTGGCCGGCTCGTGGCTGGCAGCGTGGCGATCCGCCGAACTGCGATGGGAGGCGTTCGATGACGATCACGAGATGCGGCGCCATCTGGTCGGCGCGGCATTGATGGGAATTGGCGGCATTCTGGCCGGCGGTTGCACCATCGGTCAGGGCATCACCGCCGGTTCGATGCTGGCGCTGTCATGGCCCTTCGCCGTCGGCGGCATGGTTCTGGGTTCACGAATAGGCATCGCCCTACTGGTCGATGATTCCGTGAGCGAGATCATCCAACGCAGTTGGGCCAGCCTGCGCAGCCGAAAGCAGCCATTGGAGTGACGGCGTCACGGCCGCCTGGTCATGCGGCACGCATCGTCATCAAGAACTGGCGGACCTCGCGGCGCAGCACCTCCGCCTGGTTCGCGACCTGCTCTGCCGACATCACGATGCGTTGAATATTCACGTCTGCGAATTTATCTACGAATTAGTCCGCTGGCCTGCCGGCAGATATTCCCCGCGGCTGTTTTCGGCTCACGAAGCGTGATCGCCCTTCCTGTCGACGATTGCGCAAGCAATACGCTATGGAGCTAAGCTTGTTTGGCGCAGCAGGAACGATCGCTGACGGTCATCCATATCAGTGGCCGTTGATCCGCTATCGATCGACGGCTCGGCCTGCGCCGAACGGGCGACCTTCCTGTCAAGGACGAGATGTGTCGCGATGGCCCCGGCCCACATGGCGGCGAGCGCGATCCAGGCCGTCAAGGCAAAGATGGCCCCTCCTGTCACGCCGGCGCCGACGGCGCAGCCGCCGGCGAGCATGCAGCCAAAGCCCATCAACGTCGCGCCGATCAGATAGCGCCACATGCCGGGACCGTCATGAAATCCCTGCACCTTCCACTCCCCCGTCATCAATGCCGCCAGCAGCGAGCCCGCAAACACGCCGGGTACCAGGCCGGTGTCGAACCCCAATGGCACTGACGTGGAATTTATCAAGCCCATCAGCGTGTCCGCCGATGGGCCGGTGAAGCTGATACTTTTGATCTGGACGGGAGAAAACGAAAACTGCGATACGACATAGGTAAACTGCCAGCCTGCTGCGACCGTCAATCCAACGCCGACGGCGCTTGCTACGACGCGATAGCCGATGCGGGCGCCCCGCGCGAGCACGAGCCCACAAGCAAGCCACAACAGGCCAAGCCACAGCCCCAGCTGAGGTCCGGCGTTGACCAACGACAGCAGATTGCGCGATGAACCTCCTTGCACCGTCCACAATTCCGAAAGCATCTCCCGTGCGGGTGACAGAACGCCACGCAATGAGGCTTGGGCCACGACGGTCAGCACGAGACCGGATACCAGCGCACGCAGATTTCCAGTCGCCGACAGAACCAGAAGCCGACTCGCACAACCGCGGGCCAGGATCATTCCAGCACCAAACATCAAGCCGCCAATGATGCTGCCGGACAGGCTGCCGCGCGCGGCGAGCTGCCTGGCTTCCGAAACATCGAGCAGGCCGAAGGCGATGAGTGCCTGGGATGTCGCGACGGCAGCAGAAAAGGTCAACAGCCAGATCGCCACCTTCGAACCGAGCGTCCCTTGCGAAAATTCGATCACCGCAGAACGCAGACAGAATTTGCTCACCTGAGCAAATCCTCCGAAGGCCATTCCAATCAGCAGCCCGCCCGCAGAAAGCAAGGCGGCTCCACCCGCAAGATCGACCAGTGTTTCCAGATTCACGGCGCGCCCTCGACCGACAATGTGGGCCCCGCCGTGCCGTGGTCTTGATCCAAATCAACGCCTGCACGGCGGACTTGCGTCATACATACACACATTCAAATGTTTTGGAACGACGTTCATGCCCTTCTTTCACGAAAAAGCCTGGTCGCCCTACGCTGCCGGCGTGCTGATCGGCCTTCTGCAAATCCCGGCGTTCCTGATGATCGAGACGGCGCTCGGGGCTTCGTCATCCTACGTCACGGTCGGAGACGCGGTTGCAAGCTGGCTGGATCCATCGCTGCTCAAGATCGACTATGTCGCCAAGCACCTTGCCGCGACCGCCAAGAATCTGTGGCAGGTCGCGCTGGTCACGGGCATCGCAATAGGCGCCTTCATTTCGATGCGAATGTCCGGAGCGCGGCGACAGCCGATTTCACCGATATGGGCACGGGCGCTCGGCTCCTCGTCGTCATCGCTGCGTTATGGCGTGGCCTTCGTCGCCGGTTTTCTGATGTTGTTCGGCGCGCGCATCGCCGACGGCTGCACCAGCGGTCACGGCCTATCCGGCATGGCACAACTTTCTGTCGGCTCGACCGTCGCGGTGGCCGCCATGTTCGCGGGCGGCATCGTCACCGCTTCGCTCCTGCTCCGTCGCATCTAGCCTGGGAGATCTCTGCCATGTCGAGTTCCGTCGGTATCGCCATCCTCACCGGTCTGTTGATGGGAATTGTGTTCGGCATCGCGCTTGAAAAATCGCGCGTGTTTGAGCCCGGCATGATTGTTGGCCAGATGCAGCTGCGCAACTTCATCATGCTGAAAATCTTTCTGACCGCGGTCGCAACCGGCGCAGTGGTTCTTGCGGTGCTCAACGGCTTCGGCTTTGTCAAACTGCAGCCAAAGGCCACACTTTACGCCGCGGACCTCGCGGGAGGCGCCTTGCTTGGGGCCGGCATCGCACTCGCGGGCGCCTGTCCGGGAACGACACTCGCGCAAATCGGAGTGGGCTATCGCGATGCCCTGTTTACCCTCGCGGGCGGCCTATGCGGTGCCGTTGCGTTCTCCTACGCGCAGCCATGGCTCGACAAGGCGCTGATCGGTACGGGGCCCAAGCTCATCTTCACTGATCTGGTGGGCATTCCCTTTTGGCAAGGAGCGATCGGCCTGTCCGCGGTCATCGCGGTCATCCTGGTGCTGATGGAGAGAGCCCGATCCTGGCGCAACGATCTCGGCCAGGACTCCGATGGCAATTTTGCAGGAGGCGCCGAACCGTTCAGGCATCGGGCAGCTCCCGCGGAATGACGGCAAGACTCGACATCGCCAGATATCAGAAGGAATAACACATGAGTGTCAACGTAGGATCGATAGACAGGATTGCGCGAATTGTTGTTGGCCTCCTGCTGATAGCCTTCGCCATCTCGCTTGGGTTTCCGCAGACCGGTTGGAACTGGATCGGTTGGGTCGGCCTCGTGCCCCTACTGACGGGGATTTTCGGCTATTGCCCGGCCTATTCCCTGTTCGGCATCACGACCTGCGCTGCTCGCCAACGTGGCTGATGGCGATCGAGCTTTTGGACGCGCAGGTCGACGTTTCTGGGCGGTCTGGAGATCTCGGGCGCCGATAGACGACTGCTCTCATTCGTTCGTCGGCATACGCGTAGATCGTGGAGGGCGTCTCGATCAAATAGGCGCGCGCTGAGCCGAGCCGGGCCTCGGCGCGTGCCACGTCAGCTTGCACGACCGCGTTGTCGGCGAGCCGGGCGAGGCCCCCGCGGCGCCTTGCGGACGCGAGCGCGATGAACTCGGACAGCATCGCGCGCGCAATGCCAAATCCCACGCCGGCAACTCCGCACGAAAGGCCATGCATGGTGAAGGCGCAGAGTGGGCCACGCTCGCGGCGCGGCGTCGGCTCCTCGCGCGTCGAGCTGAACGCCTCGGACACGAACAAATCATCCACGCTATAGGAGTCCGACGCCGTGCCGCAGAGCCCGATCGTCGGCCAGGTGTCGAGCGGGGTCGCCTCGCCGGCCGTAAACAGCAGCGTGCGGATCGGATTGGCGCGGCATTGCGGCCGCCGCGCGTGGACGGGGCTTCCCTACTCGCGGTATCTCCACGGCGCGCCGCCAGCCTCGGTTTCGTCGATCGTCCATTGCGGCAGCGCCAGCCCCGGCGCGATATCGGTGAAAACCATGCGCACCCTACTGCCGATGCCAACCTGCTCGACCTCGGCCTTAGGCGCCAGCACCCCGTCCGGCCGCACCAGATTGCCGATCACACGGAGCCCCTCTTCTTTGGTCGGCACGCCACTCTGGGTGTCCAGTTCGACCAGCAACACGAGATATGGCGTGTACGGCTTGAAAGCCGGTTGAATGGCATGGTGGACCTCGGTGTAGGAATGCACGCTGCCGCGCCCCTCGACCGGCACCCATTCCGACACCAGCTCCGAACACCAGGGACACGCCGTTGTCGGCGGATAGCGAAGCAGCTTGCACGAGGCGCAGCGTTGCAGGCGGAACTCGTGCTTCGCACAATAGGCGAAGTAGTTGAGGTTCTCATGGTCGAGATCATTGATCTCGAGCGGCATGCCGAGATATTGCGCTGAAATCATTTGGCCTACCCCCTTCGCATCACCATGGCCGACCCCGTGCCGGGCATCGCCCAACCAAAATTGGCCGACACCTCGGCATTTTTCACCTGGCGACAGCCACCCTCGCGGTAATCGTAGGTGTGCTGACGCCTGCCGTCGGGTCCGATCGGGCAACTATCGTCCGCATCGTGGCGGAGCTGACGTACGTTCTCGATTACCATGGCGATGCCGTGGGTATAGCCTTCGCAGAGATGGCCCCCCGACGTGTTGTTCGGCCGCTTCCCGCCGAGCATGATGGTGCCGTCGGAGACATAGTGGCCACCCTCGCCTTTCTTGCAGAAGCCGTAGTCCTCCAATTGCAGCATTGTGGTGAAGGTGAAGGCGTCATAGGAGCCCGTGAGATCTACATCGTCAGGGCTTACGCCGGAGTTCGGCCAGAGGATGTCCCGGGCATAGTGACCGGCAACAGTCGAAATCGGCCCGGCCTGGTAGTGCATGTCGGCCCGCGGCTTGCAGCAGCGGCCCACCACGCCGCGGATCCGCACCAGCGGGTGTTTCAGGTCTTTTGCCCGCTCAGCCGTGGTTACGATGATCGCATTGGCGTTGTCCGTCTCCACGCAGCAATCGAGCAGATGCAGCGGCTTGCAGATCATACGGCTGTTGACGACGTCTTCCGCCGTGACGCGCTTCTTGTAGTAAGCCTTGGGATTGTTCGAGGCATGATGGCTGTGGGCGACACGGACATGGGCGACCTGCTCTGCGGTGGTACCGAAATCGTGCATGTGGCGCATGAAGGTCGGCGCGAACATTTGCCCCGCGCTCTGCCAGCCATAGGCGCGGCTGTGCATCATGTCGCCCGAGACGGGTATGGCGGAGCGCACACCGGTGCCGCCGATCCTCACCTGCGAAAACCCGTTCATGGAACGGAAGATCACCACCGTCTTGCATAGGCCGGCCTCGATGACGCCGATCGCGATCCCGATCAGCGCCTCGGTCGACGATCCGCCACCGAACACGTCCATGTAGAAATTGAGACGGATACCGAGGTCGCCTGCGACGAATGGCGAGAACACCGAGTCGTTGAATTGATAGGACAACATGCCGTCGATCTCGGAAGACTTGAGGCCCGCATCTTCCATAGCGTTGCGCACCGCGATCGACGCGAGCGCCCGCGTCGACTTGTCCGAGCCCCGCGTATAGGAGGTCTCTCCCACGCCGACGATGGCGTATTTGTCGCGCAGGAATTTCGGCGTGGTGGCTTCGACATCTTCTCTCGGCAGAGGCATTTCCCCGGGCTCCTGATCCGTTTTTATGTTTCTTGTCTTCTCGCGGCCGAGCCTTTTCCGTTCCGATTGCATCGGAACGGGGCTCTGGATTCCTGTTTTGACGCGTTTTCTTGACGCGAACCGGTTTCCACTTCGCTGGAAAACACTTTAGATTGAGAATGCGGCATGGCTTTCTCTTTGTCTATCGCCCTCTCCTCAGGCGTTCGCGTAGGGCTTGATGATTTCCTCGCCAAAGCGAGGCAGCATCGTTTCGAGATCCGGCATGAACGCTGTCACCGGCAATGCGAGACAGCCCGCGCCTCGCGCGATCCGCTCTTCGACAGCCGCGCGCGGGTCGACGCCCGAATTCGGCAGCGCACCGGGACAGCCGAGGATCAACTCGATCGTCGCCGGATCGCGGCCGGCCTGCTCGGCCGAGCGGGCCACGACGTCGAGCAACGGCAGCGTGTCGACCTGTGCGCCGATCGAGGGGAAAAAACCGTCACCCAGGCGGCCGGCGCGCCGGGCCGCCGCCTCCGAGTGGCCGCCGATGATAATCGGCACTGATTTCGCGACCGGCTTCGGATTGCAGTTGACCTTGTCGAAATTGACGAACTCGCCGGCGAAGCTGGCACCGTCGCTGGCCCATAAGGCGCGCATGGCCGCGACATACTCGTCGGCGCGCTTGCCGCGGCGCTCGAAGGGAATGCCGAGCGCGTCAAACTCCTCCTTGAGCCAACCCACCCCGATGCCGAGTTCGACCCGGCCGCCGCTGAGATAGTCGAGCGTCGCGACCTCCTTGGCCAGCACCAGCGGGTTGCGCTGCGGCAGGATCATCACGGCGGTGATGAGGCGCAGCCGCGTCGTGGCCGCGGCGACCCATGTCAGCCAGATCAGCGGATCGGGAAAGCTCACCGACGGACCGCCCGGCAGTCGTCCGCCGGGCGCATAAGGATAGACGCTGGCGTAATCGTCGGGAATGACGACGTGTTCGACGGCAAACACCGAGTCAAAGCCCGCAGCCTCCGCCAAGCGTACCAGACGCCGGGCGCCTTCGGGGTCGGGGAATGCGAAATTACCGAAGTGCAGCGCGAATTTCACAGCGGCGGTCCCTTCCCGGATCGAGTGGTGCGCTCTATCGGCGCTTTCCAAGCGTCATCATGGCACAGGGCAAGGACGTCGGGGAGCCACAGTTCGTGGCAGCGTCCATGCACCCACCGACACTGTTCAAGCGCCCCGGCGCTTCGTATCCTTCGGCCAGGGAGGACCGGACGATGAAGCTTGGCCTGTCAATCGGCTATTCGGGCGCACATCTGGAAGTGCCGGTCGCCCTGGTGCAGCGCGCTGAAGAGCTGGGTTACGACTCGGTCTGGTCGGCCGAAGCCTATGGCTCGGACGCGATCACGCCGCTCGCGTTCCTCGCCGCCAAGACCAATCGCATCAAGCTCGGCACCGGCATCATGCAGCTCGCCGCGCGAACACCGGCGAACGCCGCGATGTCGGCCGCCAGCATCGACGCGATGTCCGGCGGCGGCCGCTTCATTGCGGGCCTGGGTGTCTCGGGACCGCAAATCGTCGAGGGTTGGTACGGCCAGCCGTGGGGCAAGCCCTATTACCGGGTCAAGGATTACGTCGCGATCATGCGCAAGATCTTCAAGCGCGAAGAACCCGTGACTCACGAAGGCCGCGAGATCAGCCTGCCCTACCAAGGCGAAGGCTCGGCTGGCCTCGCCAAGCCGCTGAAGTCGATCCTGCACATGAACCCTGACATCCCGATCTATCTCGCGACCGGCGGCGAGACGATGGTCAAGCTGACGGCCGAGATCGCCGACGGCTGGCTGCCGATGGGCTTCGTGCCCGGCGCCATGGAGGAATATGGCCCGTGGCTGGAGGAAGGTTTCAGACGGGCCGGCAACGGCAAGAGCCTGAAGGATTTCACCATCCAGGCCTCCGTCCATGTCGAGGTCGACAACGACGTCAAGGGAGCGCTGGCGCGCCTCAAGCCAGAGGTAGCGCTCTATGTCGGCGGCATGGGTCATCGCACCAAGAACTTTCACAACGACATCATGGTCCGTCGCGGCTTCGGCGACGCCGCCAAACGGATTCAGGAACTCTACCTCGCGGGCCACAAGGACGAAGCCATCGCCGGCGTGCCCGACGAGTGGGTCGATCTGAAATCGCTTGTGGGCCCGCCGCCGCGCATCCGCGAGCGCTACCGGGCCTGGGAGGACAGCGGCGCGGATTCGCTCAGCGTGCGATCGCGCCAGCTGGAAGCCATCGAGGTGATGGCCCTGGCCGCCCGGCTGAACTAGGTCCCGACCGGCGGAGAACGAGCGTCATGCGTCCACCCCTTCGCGTCGGCACCGTCTACGATTTCCGCAACACGCCCGAGTCGGGCATGGACATGCCGAGCCTGTACGCCTCGATCATGGACCAGGTCGTCATGCTTGACGGGCTCGGACTGGATCTCGTGTGGTTCACCGAGCATCACTTCCTCGATGACGGCTACCTGCCATCGTGGGTGCCGATGGCGGGCGCGATTGCCGCGCGTACCAAGCATGTGCGGCTATCGAGCGACGTCTGCCTGCTGCCGTTCAACCATCCCCTGCGGCTGGCCGAGGACCTCGCGGTACTCGACAATATCAGCAATGGCCGGATCGAGGTCGGCGTCGGCATGGGCTATGCGCCGCACGAGTTCCGCGGCTTCGGCGTGCCCGTCTCACGCCGCGTATCGCTGACGGACGAAGGCATCGAAGTACTGCGCCATTGTTTCACCGGCGAGAAGTTCAGCTTCCATGGCAAGCGCTACGATTTCGACGACGTGGTGATCCGGCCGCGCTACGTGCAACCGGGCGGTCCGCCGCTGTGGATCGCTGCGATGTCGGAGGCCGGCGCCCAGCGCGCGGCACGCAATGATAGCAACTTCCTGCCGCAGGGAGCACGGTCGATGGTGCTCGATCCATGGCGTGCGACGCTGAAGGCGTCCGGCCGCGATCCCGAAGATTACCGCGTCGGCATTATCCGCTCCTGCCTCGTGACCGACGACAGAGAGCGTGACTGGCCGGCCGTACGCGCCGCCGAACGCTATCGCGGCGAGGTCTATCGCAGCTTCAACAAAGACGAGAGCGCCGCTGGCGGCGTTACGGGCAACACGCGGGAAGCCAGCATCCCGCAGACATGGGTCGTCGGCAACGTCGAGCACTGCGTGAAAGAGCTGGCAACTTTCGTGCGCGAATACGGCATCACCGACCTCGTGACCTGGGCGGTGCCGCCGGGCATGCGGCCAGAACAGATGAACGGCAGTCTCGAACGTTTCGTGCGCGACGTGGCGCCCCGCGTCAAAGCCGCGGCTGCGGCACCCTAGGACGGAAGGAAAGACGGCGCATGGGTGTCGGGATCGGACTTGGCTGCGCGGAGTTTCCGTTTTCCGGCGCGGCCGCGTACTGGCGCTGGATCGACATGTGCGAGGCCGGAGGCGTGGATTCGATCTGGCAAACCGACCGGATCGTCGGCCGTCAGCCGTTCCTTGAAACGATGACCACGATGGCGGCCCTGGCGGGGCGCACGCGGCGGATGCGGTTCGGCATGAACGTCGTGTCGCTGACCTTCCGCGATCCCGTGCTGCTGGCCAAGCAGTGTGCCACCATCGACATGCTGTCCGACGGCCGCCTGCTGCCCGCGTTCGGCATCGGCAGCCCGCTGGCGCCCGAATGGCAGGCGCTCGGCATCGACACCAGGACGCGCGGCCGCAAGGCCGACGAGTGCCTCGATATCATCCGCCGCCTGTGGCGAGAGGACTCGGTCGACTTCAGCGGCGCCTTCTACCAGCTGAAGGGCGTCACCATCGCGCCAAAACCCGTGCAGCCCGATCTGCCGATGTGGATCGGCGGCTCGACGGATGCCGCGATCCGGCGCACCGCGCGCATCGGCACTGGCTGGCAGGCGGGTGGCGACCCGCCGGCCGAGGCCGGCCGCGTCGTCGCCGCGATCAAGGCCGCCGCCCGCGAGGCCGGCCGATCCATCGACGAAGATCACTACGGCGCCGGCTTCGCGTTCCACTTCGGCAACCGGGATGCGCCCGCCGTCACCAAGGCGATGGATGCCTACGCCAAACGCACCGGACGTGACGCCGGCCATGCGTTCGCGATCGGCGACGCCGACACGATTCTTGCGCGCATCGCCGAATATATCGACGCCGGCGTGTCAAAGTTCATTTTGCGACCGCTCGGCGGCGATGACGACAAATTTCTGGCCCAGACCCGTCAGCTGATCGAGCAGGTGTTGCCGCGCGCGGAAGCGCGCTGGCCGAAACATTCAAAGACAAGCGATCCATAGCGACACAAACGGGGGAGACAACGATGCGCATCGGCGGGGCCATGTTTTTCACCGACTATTCGATGTCGCCGACCGATCTGGCGCGGGCACTGGAGGAGCGCGGCTTCGATTCGCTCTGGGTGCCCGAACACTCCCACATTCCGCTATCGCGAAAATCGCCCTTCCCCAGCGGCGGCGATCTGCCAAAGAAATATTACGACGTGATGGACCCGTTTGTGGTGCTGGGCGCGGCTGCAGCGGTCACCAAAACGCTGCTGCTCGGCACCGGCATTTGCCTGATCGCCCAGCGCGACCCGATCCAGACCGCCAAGCAGGTCGCTTCGATCGACCAGATCTCGGGCGGTCGTTTCCTGTTCGGTATCGGCAACGGCTGGAACGAGGACGAGATGGCCAACCACGGCACCGTTTTCGCAAGCCGCCACAAGCTGGCGCGCGAGCGCGTCGAGGCGATGAAGGAAATCTGGACCAAGTCAAAGGCCGAGTACCATGGCGAGTTCGTCAACTTCGACCCGATGATGACCTGGCCGAAGCCCGTGCAGAAACCGCATCCGCCGATCATCGTCGGCGGCGCCTTCCCGTTCGGCGCCAGGCGTGCCCTGCGCTATGGCGACGGCTGGATGCCCCACCGTACGCGCAGCTCGTACGCAGACGTGCAGGCGCTGCTGCCGAAATTCCGCGAGATGGCGGCCGAGGCGGGCCGCGATCTCGCGTCGGTGCCGATCACGATCTGGGGCGCCAAGGAGAATCTGGACCTGCTCAAGCGCGACCGCGACGATGGCGTCTCGCGCCTGGTGGTCAGCCTGGATTCTGGCAAGGCCGATACGATCCTGCCGGAGCTCGACCGCTGGGCGACGTTGATCCGCCAACTCGGCAGCTGAATCTAGACGAGCGGCAAGACCTCTGCGCGGAATTTCTGCATGCCTGCGAGCACTTCATCCGCGGTCGAACCGCCGAATCCGAAATCGAGGCTGTTGACGCCCATGTCACGCAGCGCCCGGATATCGGCAGCGACCAGCGCCGCTGTCCCGGCGAACAGGCGATGCTCGCCATCACTGGCCTGTGCTGGCGCGGTCTCACCGAACACCGTAACGCGCAAGCTCAGGCCGACCGCCTTGGGATCGCGCCCCGCTTCCGCGGTCATCTTGCCCAGGCGCGCCGTCTGGGCCTTGAAGCGCGACAGGCTGTCGAGCGGATTCTGCGGGTTGGTGCCGATCGGATACCAGGCATCGCCGATCCGCGCCGCCCGCCGTAGCGCCGGGGCGCTCTCGCCTCCGACCCAGATCGGCGGATGCGGCTTCTGCACCGGCTTCGGATCGAAACCGATATTGGAGAAATTGACATGCTTGCCGTCGAATTTTGGCGCGTCCCTTGTCCAGAGTTCGACGAAGGCGCGGACATATTCGTCGGTCACGGTTCCGCGCGCATCGAAATCCGGTGCGTCGATGGCCTCGAACTCCTCCCGCATCCAGCCCGCGCCGATCCCGAGCGTCAGCCGGCCACCCGAGAGGATGTCGATGGTCGAGAGAATCTTGGCCGTCAGCACGGCCGGGCGGTGCGGCACCACCATGACCGATGTCACGAGACGCAGCCGCGTCGTCTTCGCAGCGATCCACGCGATCTCCGTCAACTGTTCGTGCCGCTCGCCGCGGGTCCCGCTGGGGAATTCCCCGGAGGCGCTGTAGGGATATTCGGCCGCGATCGCGGTCGGAATCACGATATGGTCGCTGAACGTCGCATAGTCGAAGCCCATCGCCTCGGCGCCAACCACGATTTTCGCAAGGTTATCCGCGGCCGACAGGGGGCCGGCGGTGGGGGCATTGAAGCCGATCAGCATTTGTGGCGTCCTTCCCTGCATTGCATTGCTGGCGTCGATGCGACACCATGCGGCCGCCAGCGGTTGGCGGCAAGCGGCTCCCCGCAGGAAATGCGGCCCTTGACGGGCGGAGATGATGGATTGTGACGACGGCCGGTAGACAGGCAACGCGACAGCGGTTCGAAGCGCCACTGGCAGAATTGATGACAGAGGCTGCGGCCTTGCGCGATTCTGCCCACGGCCGGCTGATCTCCTATTCGCGAAAAGTCTTCATTCCGCTGACCAAGCTCTGCCGCGACGTCTGCCACTACTGCACGTTCGCGCAGGTGCCACGCGCCGGCAATCCCGTCTACCTCACCCCCGAGGAGGTGCTCGCCATTGCGCGCGCCGGAGCGGCCGCGGGTTGCACCGAGGCGCTGTTCACGCTCGGCGACAAGCCCGAGCAGCGATACCAGGCCGCGCGCGATGCATTGAAGGCGCTCGGCCACGAAACGACGATCTCCTATCTCACCGCGATGTGCGCGCTCGTGCTGCGCGAGACCGGATTGCTGCCGCATGCCAATCCCGGCGTGATGACGCACGAGGAAATCACCGGCCTGCGCGAGGTGACGGCGAGCCAGGGCATCATGCTGGAGTCCACCAGCGAGCGGCTCTGCAGGCAGGGCGGCGTTCACTACGGTTCTCCGGACAAACATCCCGCCGTCAGGCTCGAAACCCTGCGGCTGGCCGGCGAATTGAAGGTTCCGTTCACGACCGGCATCCTGATCGGCATCGGTGAGACACGCGACGAGCGGATCGATGCGCTGGAGGCGATACGGGATCTGCACGCCACCCATGGTCATATCCAGGAAGTCATCGTCCAGAATTTTCGGGCCAAGCCGGACACCAGGCTGGCCGATGCCGAGGAACCCGATCTCGACGATCTGCTGTGGACGATTGCGACCGCGCGTCTCGTTCTCGGGCCTGACATGAACATTCAGGCACCGCCGAATCTGTCGCCCGGCGTCTATCAGAAGCTGATCGACGCGGGGCTCAACGATTGGGGCGGCATCTCGCCGGTCACACCCGATCACGTGAACCCCGAAGCTCCCTGGCCCGCTATTGCCGAACTTGCGCGCAGGAGTGCGGAGGCCGGCAAACTATTAGTGAATCGTTTGCCGACTTACCCGGCCTATGTACGCGCCGCCGACAAATGGCTGGCTCCCGACATTGCCGCCCGCGTGCGCCGCATGAGCGACGCCGAAGGTTTTGCGCGCGACGATGACTGGGCGGCTGGCAACACCACGCCACCGCCGGCGCCGCTGGTACTCGCCCGCAACGTCGATGCCGGCGTCGCCAAACTCGTCGAGCGCGCCACATCGGGTGAACGGCTCGTCTTGGATGACATCGTGCGCCTGTTCGCGGCGCGCGACGCCGACTACCGGCACGTCACGCAGGCCGCCGACGCGCTGCGACGCGCGGTCAGTGGCGACGTCGTGCGTTACGTCGTCAACCGCAACATCAACTACACCAACGTCTGCCATTTCCGGTGCAAGTTCTGCGCCTTCTCGAAAGGCCGCACCCACGAGGATCTGCGCGGCTCCCCTTATGATCTCGCCATCGAGGAAATCACACGTCGCGCGATCGAGGCGTGGGATCGCGGAGCAACGGAAGTGTGCCTGCAAGGCGGCATCCATCCCGACTACACCGGCGCCACCTATGAGGCGATCTGCCGGGCGATCAAGGCGGTCGTTCCCGGGATGCATATCCACGCCTTCTCCGCTCTGGAAGTCACGCAAGGTGCCGCGACGCTCGGACTGTCGGTTCGCGAATTCCTCACCAGGCTGAAGGCGGCGGGTCTCGGCACCCTGCCCGGTACGGCGGCGGAAATTCTCGACGATGAGGTGCGCGCCATCATCTGTCCCGACAAGATCAACACCGGCCAATGGCTCGACGTGCAGCGCGCCGCCCACCAGGCAGGATTGCGCACCACATCGACCATCATGTACGGGCACGTCGAGACCTCGCGTTCGTGGGCGAAGCATCTGCTGGCGTTACGCGACCTGCAGGCGGAAACCGGCGGCTTCACCGAGTTCGTGCCGCTTCCGTTTGTCCACATGGAAGCGCCGATGTACCGTCACGGCATGGCGCGCTCAGGCCCGACGTTTCGCGAGGCCGTGCTCATGCATTCCGTCGCGCGACTGGCGCTGCATCCGCTGATCCCGAACATCCAGACATCCTGGGTGAAGATGGGGCCGGCGGGCGCTGCGATCTGCCTGAAGTCCGGCGCCAATGATCTTGGCGGCACGCTGATGAATGAGAGCATCTCGCGCGCAGCCGGCACCCAGCACGGCCAGGAGTTTCCGCCGCACGACATGGAGGCGCTGATCCGCTCGATCGGCCGCGAACCGATGCAGCGCGACACACTCTATCGGCCAGTGCCGGAAGAACGTCGGACAACATCCATGATCGCGGCCGATCTGGCGCCGATTGTGCAGACACCGGCGCGTAAGAAGGCAGCGGTCGGCTAGCACGTCTGCACAGAGGTTTTGACCGTTGGCGGGCAGCGGCCCGGCGCCGTCGCCCATTCCGCAGGCCGTAAATTCGCACGGGTGCCGCGCTGTTGAAGCAGTTGGGGAAGGCGGCATGGAGTGATACAGTTTTGGCAACGCCTTGCCGGCCTCTATTCCTCGGCCGAGCCCGCCCGAGCCAAAACAACGGAGAAGTTTAGTGACGATCATGCCGAATTCGGTGGAAGGACGGGACATCGCCTATCAGATGCACCCGAACGTCAACCTTCGCGCCTACGAGAAGACCGGTGGCCTCGTGATCGAAAGCGGTGACGGGATTTACGTCACCGACAATAACGGCAAGCGCTATATCGAGGCCATGGCTGGTCTATGGTCGGTGGCGCTGGGTTTTGGCGAGAAACGACTGGCGGCTGTAGCCAAGGCACAGATGGAAAAGCTGCCTTACTACCACACCTTCGGCTTCAGGAGTCATGGGCCGTCGATCGATCTCGCCGAGATGCTGATCAAAATCGCGCCGGTGCCGATGTCGAAGGTGCACTTCACCTCGTCCGGTTCGGAGGCCAACGACCTCGCCGCCAAGATGGTGTGGTACCGCTCCAACGCGCTCGGCAAACGGGACAAGAAGAAGATCATCGGCCGCCTCAAGGGCTATCATGGCGTGACCATCGCCGCCGGATCGATCACCGGCCTGCCACGCAACCACGAGAGCTTTGACCTGCCGCTGGATCGAATGATCCACACCTCATGTCCATCCTATGTGCACTTCGGCAACGCGGGCGAAAGCGAAACCGAGTTCACCGCGCGGATGCTGCAGGATCTCGAAAGTCTGATCCTGAAGGAAGGTCCGGAAACCATCGCCGCATTCTGGGGCGAACCGGTAATGGGGGCCGGC
This sequence comes from uncultured Bradyrhizobium sp., assembly GCA_902826195.1. Classification (GTDB taxonomy): domain Bacteria; phylum Pseudomonadota; class Alphaproteobacteria; order Rhizobiales; family Xanthobacteraceae; genus Bradyrhizobium. The sequence goes on from CADEDX010000022.1 coordinate 16,952, forward strand.
GGCGTGCTGATGCCACCCGCCGGCTATTGGGAGGGTGTTCAGGCCATCCTCAACAAGTATGACATCCTGTTGGTGGCCGACGAGGTGATTTGCGGATTTGGCCGCACCGGAAAGATGTTTGCCTGCGAGACGTTCAACATCAAGCCGGATGTGCTGGTTGTGTCGAAACAGATCACCTCATCCTACATGCCGCTGTCGGCGATCCTCATGAACGACCGCTTCTATCAACCGATCGCTGACGAATCCAACCGCATCGGCTCATTCGGCCACGGTTACACTGCGTCTGGTCATCCAGTCGCGACGGCGGTCGGTCTGGAAAATCTGAAGATCATTCAAGAGCGCGGTCTGGTCGGCCATGTCGCGGACCTGCAGGATTCGTTTCTGTCGGGGCTGGCGGAGCTTGCCAAACACCACCTCGCGCATTCATCGCGCGGCATCGGCCTGATCGGCGCATTGGAGATCAATCCGCGCGCGGATGCCAAGCCAGGCGATGCTGCGCTTGCCGTTGCCGACGCCGCCCTCGAAGCAGGGGTGATTACACGCAACATCGGTGAAGCGGTGTGCTTTTGCCCACCGCTGATCATCACAGCGGCGCAGATCAACGATATGTTCGATTCCATAGGGCGGGCCCTGGACAAGGTGGCCAAGAGAAGCGTTTGAGTTCGGTCGTTGAAGTGTCCAACTCACTGCACCCTCCCCCCGCAAGCGGGAGAGGGTGCGCACCGTTGCCGCGACGCAACCAAACTTAATGTCATTGCCCTAGGCGATCCCCCGTCTGGCCAGCAGCTCGGGCACGCCAAGTTCTTCGAGTAACGCACGGGTGCGCGTGCCGGCGGATTGCGGCAGACGCAGGAACAGCGCCAGATCGACCGGATGATCGATGTCCATTGCGATGCCGGGCTGACGGATCACCGTTGGCTCGATGCCCTGCAGACGCGCGGCGTCGAGGTGCGGAAAATAACTGTTGTCGCCAAAGCGAAGCGGCACCGATTCCGGCGGCGAGCAGACCACGGCATTGGATCCGAGATCGTCATGCGCCGGCGAGATCGTGAATGACGGCGCGGCGAGATGCGCGGCCAGCACCGCGTCTATCTCGCTGGCGCGCGTGGCTGGAATGTCGCCGGGCATCGTGATCATGCTGTGGCGTCCTTCGCCCGAAAGAAGGCGGCGGCCGGCGTTCACGCTGCCGGTATGGCCGTCCCGCGCGCCTTCGGTCACGATCCGCGCACCGATCTTCTTGCCATGCGCCGTCGCATGTGGGTCAAGGGTTACGATCAGCACACCGGCCAGAAGCCGGGAGCCGGCCACCGCATCGAGCATGTCCGTGAGCATGGTGTCGGCGAGCAGCCGGCGTTGGGGTGGCGACAGCAGGCCCGACAGCCGATGCTTGGCGCCGTCAAACTCCTTGACCGGAATGATAGCCCAGATGTCGCTCATCGTCGCGGCGCCAATGCGTCGGCCGCGTCGAGCGTTACGTGTGCCAGCGCTTCCCGATCCTGCAAGCTCGTCATCAGCGTTTTTGCGATGGTGACCCGTGCGCTGATAGTGCCGACCCCATCGGCGTCGGCGTGATCGACGATGTAACCATCCAGCAGATCGCCGTAGCGTGCGGCGACACCGGCGGCGCTGACTTCGAGGCCGAGTTCGCGCATCATTTTCGCCGTCGGGCCCTTGACCGCTTGCCCGCCAATGATCGGCGACACCGCGACGACCGGTGCAGCGCTCGCCTTGATCGCTTCGCGCATGCCGGGGATCGCCAGTATCGGCTCGACACTGATGAACGGATTGGACGGGCAGACGATCACCGCGCGTACGTCGCCCGAGCGCAGCGCCGCCATGATATCGGCCTGCGGCCGCGCCAGCGTCACGCCGTCGAATGCCAGCTCGTGCACCACCGGCCGGCATTGCTGGCGCACGAAATAATCCTGGAAGTCGATCCAGCCGTCCTCACTGCGCACGCGCGTACGGACGCGGTCATCGCTCATCGGCACCACGCGGGCGCTGATGCCGAGGCGCCGGCAAATATCTGATGTTACCTCGGACAGCGTCTGGCCCAGGCGCAGCCGGCGGGTGCGTTCGACATGCAACGCGAGATCGCGATCACCGAGCCGAAACCAATCCTCGCCGCCGAGCGCGCCGATGCTCTCCATGAACGACCACGTCTCATCACGCCGTCCCCAACCGGTCACGGGATTATTGAGCTCAGCGAGCGTGTAGATCAGCGTGTCGATATCGGGCGAGATACTTAAACCCAGATGCTCGAAATCATCGCCGGTGTTGGCAACCACGAGCAACTCGTCGGCCGGCAGAATGCGGCTCAGACCGAGCGCCAGTTTTGCACCGCCGATTCCACCGGACAGCGCGACGACCAGTCGTTTGCTCATCGGAACATGTCCTCGGCGGCTGGCCGCACCAGTTCGGACGCCGCATTGTCAGGACCGCGCCAGGTCAGGCCGCGTACGATCACGACGGGCTGGCCTTCGGCGCCCTGCCCCATCACCAGCGACGCCGCAGCGGCGATCTCGTCTGCATGCCCGGTGATGCTGACCTGCAGCTTGCGGCCGTACAGATCAGGCAAACCCCGCAGATCCATCAGCGACGGCAGGCCGGCGGCGCCGATCGCTACGCCGCAGGTGCCACGCCGCCAGGCGCGGCCAAAACTATCACTGATGATCACGGCGATCGGTACGCCGAACCTTTGCGACAGGCGCTTTCTCAACATCGCCGCACTGCCGTCGGGATCGACCGGCAGCAGCAAGGCACGGCGGGGATCATCGGGCGAGCCGACGTTGGACTGGTCGATGCCCGCATTGGCCATCACCAGGCCGAGCCGATGCTCGACAATCAGGACGCCCGGCCTTGCCCGCACGACGCGCACCGATTCCGACAGGATTAGTTCGACGAGCTGCGGATCTTTCTGGACCTTGCCGGCCAGCTCGATCGCCTCCGCCGACGGCTTGACGGTCGCAAGATCGACCATGCGCCCTTCGGCCTTGGACACGATCTTCTGCGCCAGCACGAAGACGTCGCCGCCACGCGGCGCGATGCCACCACGCGCCACCCCCTCGCCGATCAAGGCAACGAGATCGTCGTCCTTGGCCACCAGGGGAATGCCGGGAACGGCGAGGAGCTCGACGGCGTCGCTGCGTTGCATCGTTGGATCCCGCGCGCTCAGCCAAAACGCTTGCGAAGGCGCGGCAGCACCTGCTCACCGTAGAGTTTCAGGAAACGCGCCTGGTCTGGTCCCGGCGCGTGGAACACCAGATGCCGGAAGCCGAGACCGACATAATAACCGATCCGCTCGACGTGCTCGTCCGCATCGCTGGAGACGATCCATCGACTGGCGGCGCGCTCCAGCGGCAGCGCGTCGGCGAGGCTCTGCATCTCGACGGGATCCTCGACCGTCATCTTTTCCTCCGGCGTCAGCGCCAGCGCCGCCCAGTGTCGCGTATCCCCAAGCGCACGCGCCTTGTCGGTGTCGAACGACACCTTGACTTCGATCATCCGATCGTAGGACCGCGACGGATCCTCCGACGCTGCGATGCCTTCGGCGACCTTCGGCAACAGGGTCTCGGTATACAGCTCCGGCTTCTTGCCGCTCGTGCAAATGAACCCCTCGCCAGAGCGACCGGCATAACGCGCCACGAGGGCGCCCGCGGCGGCGACATAGATCGGCACCGGCGTATCCGGTCGGTCGTAGATCGTCGCCTTCTCGGTCCTGTAATATTGGCCCTCGAAGCTGACCCGCTCCTGGGTCCAGAGCGCCCGGATCAGCGTGACGGCTTCCCGAAGGCGGGCGAAGCGCTCCTTGAATTCCGGCCAGGGCTGGCCGGTCGAAGGCACTTCGTTCAGTCCTTCGCCGGTGCCGACGCCGAGCACGACGCGTCCCGGGAACATCGCCCCCATCGTGCCGAACGCTTGGGCGACGATGGAAGGATGGTAGCGGAAGGTCGGCGTCAGCACGCTGGTGCCGATCACGACGCGCGACGTTCGGGCGCCGAGCGCGCCGAGCCACGTCAGCGAAAACGGTGCGTGCCCATCGACATGCTTCCATGGCTGAAAGTGATCGCTGATGAAGACCGAATCGAACCCGACTTCCTCGGCAAGGCAGGAGAAGCCCAGCAGCGCGCCCGGCGCGAATTGCTCCGCCGATGCCTTGTATCCGAGCTTGATCACCGCAAATCTCCTGGCCGGCGCCGGCCGATGCCGAGGCCATGGTACCTGTCGTGGAAACCTATAGATTAGCGGGAAACCAGCGACCAGCCAAAAAGGGGAAGCGACCATGCATCTCGGAATAGCCCTGCCTTACGGCGACATCGGTGGCGATGGCCCAATCGTGCGCGAATACGCCGAGCTCGCCGAGGCCGAAGGTTACGACGGGCTGACGCTGGCGGACCATGTCCTAGGCGGCAACCCGGCGAACCCCGCCAGCGGCCGCGCCGGTGGGCTCGGCCTGTTCCACGATCCCTTTGTGGCGTTCGGCTTCATTGCCGCCTGCACCAAGAAGGTCGAACTCTCGACCCAGGTGCTGATCCTGGCACAGCGTCAGACCGTGCTGGTCGCCAAGCAAGCCGCCAGTTTGGACGTGCTCAGCGGCGGGCGTTTCCGGTTCGGCGTCGGTGTCGGCTGGAACGAGATGGAGTTCATCGGCCTCAACGAGAATTTCCACAACAGAGGCAAGCGATCCGAGGAGCAGGTCCAGGTGATGCAGGCCCTGTGGGCCGATCCCTACGTGACGTTTGAGGGCAAGTGGCACCGGCTTCCGGACGCCGGCATCAACCCACGGCCACCACGGCGTAAAATTCCGCTGTGGTTCGGCGGTCATATGGACGTGACCTTGCAGCGCATCGCAAAATGGGGCGACGGCTGGATGATGCTGTCTGAACCGCCGGGGCCCAAGGCCGTCGCCGAATTCGACAAGCTGCGTCGGCTGGTGGAAGCCGAGGGACGCGATCCGGCCTCGGTCGGCCTCGAAGTCTGGACCTCAACCGGCACCGGCGCCGAAAAGGACTGGCGCGAGGAAATCAGCTTCTGGAAGAAGGCCGGCGTTACGCATGTCACGTTGCATAACACCTTCGGCGGCTATCACCACAAGCGCATGGCCGGCCGGAGCATGACCGACCATGTCACCGCGATGCGCCGCTACCGCAACGCCGTCGCCGATCTGCTCTGAGGGCTGTACACATTTCAGGTATCGGCGAGCGCGGCCAGCATGCGGTCGCGCGCGGCGAAGTCGCCATCGGCGTGGACGGGCTGCAGGCAGACATGCGTGGCGCCGGCCGTGAAATGCTCTTGCAGGCCGCGCCTGACCGTGTCGGCGTCGCCCCACAGCACCATCGCATCGATGAACCGGTCGCTGCCGCCGTCGGCAAGGTCAGCCTCGGTAAAACCCTGGCGCAGCCAGCTGTTGCGGTAGTTCGGCAGCGCCATGTAGCGTGACAATTCCTTGCGCCCGAGCGCCCGTGCTTTCACAGGATCGGTCTCGATCGTCACCTTCTGCTCCACCGCAAGCCATTTTGAGGGCCCGAGGATGGCAGCTGCCTGCGCAGTATGCTGTGGTGTCACGTTGTATGGGACGGCGCCGCGCGACTTGGCAGCACTCAGCGCCAGCATTTTCGGTCCGAGTGCGGCAACCACGACCGGCAATTCGCCGGCGGGCGCGGATTTGTTGATGCCGTCGAGATAGGTGCTCATCGCCGAGAGCGGCTTGTCGTAGCGATGGCCACGCAGCCCCTCGACCATCGGAATGTGGCTGACGCCAAGACCGAGAATGAACCGGCCGCCGTAGAGCGCGTTCAGCGAGATCAAGGCGCGCTGCGCGGTAAAGGAATCGCGTGCATAGATGTTGGCGATCGAACTGCCGATCAGCAGCTTCTCGCTGCATGACAGCAGCCAGGCCGCCAGCGACATCGACTCGTAGCCTCGCGATTCCGGGTACCAGAGGTTCGAGTAGCCAATATTCTCAACCGTGCGCACGAAATCGCGCAGCTGCGGTCCGTCGAGCTTATCAGTGCTGTACCACACCCCGAGGCGTCCGAGTTTCATGTCGATTGCCTCCGGTTGAGGGCGCGTGCAAGCCGCTATCGCGCACCCAGAAGGTAAGAAGCCGCGCGAATTGCCAGATTCCGTCGCTGTGGCGGTCAGCCACTTTGAACCCTAGTGGACTGGGTCCAGTACGACCACAGGTATCTCGCGCTCGGTCTTGAGCTGATAGTCGGCGTAGGGCGGCCAAAATTCGAGCGCCTTTTCCCAAAGTCGGAGGCGTTCCTCGCCCTCCGTCGTTCTGGCCCGCGCCTTCATCTTCTTGGTCCCGACTTGTACTTCAACGTCGGGATTCGCAAGAATGTTGCGATACCAGCCTGGGTGTTCGGGCGCGCCGCCCTTTGAGGCGACGACAAAGTAATTGCCGCCGTCCATTCCGTAAAACAGCGGAAATATGAACTTGTCGCCAGACTTGCGGCCGGTAGTGGTCAGCAGCAGCGACGGCACCGTCAGCTCGCCGCGCTGCGGCACCGTTACCTTGTACATGTGTCCGTCGGTTCCGCCGCTCGAAAGATAGCGGTTCGCGTGCTCGAGCATCCAGTCCGGCAGGTTCGGAGCGAGTTTCGCTTCAGCCATCGTGCCCTCTCATTCAACGGCAGGGAATATACCATCGGGCGCCGGATCGGCCAAATCCGAATTCAAAGGCAAGGCGACTTGGCGCTTTACCCACTCGCCCAGCCGAGCTCTCGTTATCATCCCGGTGAACCGACACGCCTACGAATTTTCTGCTTTTCGCCAAAAATTGCGTATCACGAACCATTTTGGAACGTGCCCTGGGGAGAGTCACTGGTGCGTTTGGCGGTTTGGCTTCCTCAGACACCGGCCAACGGATTTCCCGCACAGGAACCCCGCCACGCGTTCAACGCGGGCTGGAGGCTTGAACCTGTGCATGTTACGAAATATGCCGCGATGGTGCCACCGGCTGGCCTGATTGATAAGTGACCCTAGTGCGCGGAACACCTATACGGGAACTATTATGTCGCAGGGGCTAGGCCGGATACAGCGTGGATGCCTGCGGGTATTCGGGGAGTACGAGGCTAAGGGCAAAAGGCCGACCATGTTAAACATGGCCTCCGAAGTTTATCGGGTAAAGCCGGACCGGTTGAGCGACGAGCAACATGCTGCAACCCGGCGTGCGCTGGCGAGCCTTCAGCAGAAAGGTCTTGTCTCCGGATAATCAGTTGGCGTGGGAAAGGCCACAAAGACTGGCTGGTACGGCTCTGTGATTTGGGAGCCTGACCACCGCGGGATGGCTGGCAGAACGCATGGACGGCACTAGCTCAGTCAGGGTTGAACCTTCTGGCCGCCCGCGAGACAAATAAGACCGGCGGATCGTTTGCGGCGTCCATAAGTGGAGGTTCAAATGACCATTGCTCGCAACCGAATTACGGCCATCAGCACTTTTGGCGTAAGGCTCCTAGCCCAATTGAGGCGATACGGCCACCTGGCGAACCCTGCAGAGGTCGCAGCGCCAACTGAAGCCTCCATCGATCAGCCTCGTTCAACTGGATGCTCCGATCCCGGCCCGGCGGGCTTTGACTTTTCAGAGAGCGAAGCGAGGCGTGTACTGAAACGCCAGCGGGAGACGTAGTATTGACGCTCAGGAAAACCACCCCCGCGGGAGTGGTGATTTGACGGGCTGGTTTTTCCCGTTCACTTCTTCAGCCATTTCAGGATCTCAACGCTCCATCCAATCAGTGGCGGGATATTGCTCCCTCAACTCCACCAGAAACTCATTATGTTCATCGGCTGACATCGATGTAGCGAGCTTTATGAAAAATTAATTGCGTTTCGACATCATCCAAGCGTCAGGTATCACTCATTTCAAGCTGCAAGACTTTGGACGGAATCGCCCGGCGGACACCTGCCGAGCCGCATTTTTATCCGTGGCATATTGGGGTTGGACGAATTGTCGCTTACGGAAGAAAAGACAACCATGCGGATTTCCGCTGACGAGCGGCGGCGCTTTCAGCGAGTCAAGATTAACTTGGTTGGCCGCTATATGCTGCCAGGCCAACGGGAGTTTCCTTGCCGCGTTATCGACATGTCGCCAGGTGGCCTGACACTACATGCTCCCGACGTCGGCAAAGTTGGTGACCTTGTCATCGTTTATCTCGACCAAATCGGTCGTATCGAGGGAACGATCAGTCGAACCGTCTATGGTGGATTTGCCATGACGGTACGCGGAACCGCGCGCAAGCGAAGTAAGCTTGCCGATCAGCTTACCTGGCTTGCCAGCCGCGATATCTTGAATCTGCCAGAAGACCGTCTGCATGGCCGTGTCGCGTTGCGCAACCCGATTGCCGTGCTAACGCTTGAGGACGGCAGCAAGATGACCTGCCGCGTCATCGACCTTTCCGTGTCAGGCGCTGCGATTGTTGCGGAACGCCTTCCATCGTTAGAGTCGCCGGTGATGCTAGGCAATGTGCAGTGTCGTGTGGTGCGATACATCGATGGGGGCTTTGCTGTTCAGTTCGCTTATGAACAAATTGCCGAGGATCTGGAAGGCGCTATATCTGCTCGGTAGGAGCAACGAGCGCCATTTCGCTTGATGGTGCCAGTGATCCTATCAGTCCGCCTTGGGTCACAACGCAGTCGCCGAGGTCGTCGGTCGGCTTCTGCTTGACAGTCAAGAGCAGTACTAGCCCGCGCCAATTGGAACTTCAGCTGAGGACCAAATGCTGGCGCGACCGCCTGACGTTCGGCCAAGAACATGGCGAGATCCGTATCCGATAGAGGCTTGGCGCTTTGTGCCGCCCACGCCGCTAGATTGACGTGCCCGCGCCGTCTCGACCGGAGCCGTCACGCGCATTGCCTCCTACCTTGCGGATTGCCTGGTCTAAGGCCGAAGTCTTGGCTGAGAGTACAACGGCGTGACTCAGGATCTAATCACAGGTCTGAATAAATCCGCGGCGTGGCCTGATTTGTGTCCCATTATGACCCAGATGCCGCGGCAAGGTTCACGTGGGGGCGCAACATAGTAGATTAGCATGTTCGCTCATTTGAGATTTTTCTTTTCCTCCATTGCCATTTTCGCAGCTGTCTTCACATCGCCTGCGTATTCGAACCCGATTGCTGGCCAGCCCGATTCGAAGGTGGCCACCGAGGGGGCCGCAGCGCCTGCTGCCCCCCAAGAAGCGTGCTTGTCACGCCCTGGTAAGTCGGCCGTCGCGGGCCAGCGTTGGGTTTATCATACGGAGGGCAACCGCAAATGTTGGTTCCAATCCGCTGAACAGCCGCAATTAAAGAAGCGCGTGCGGTATCGTTCTGCAAAGCCCAGTGTCGCGCCCTCTGCTCAAAACGAGAGTATGCAATCAAAGCCCAAGCGCGTCGAAGATGCGCGGGCGGAGCTGCTGCCCCTCCGCCCAGAAGCCCCTCAAGCGCGGCCGTCCGCTTCGGGACTCGACGTCGTAGCTGCCGCTCCCGTTCCAAGCGCGGACCGGGCATCTCTGCTCACCGGTGAGTTGGATCGGCTAGGGCCTGACAACGGCGCGGGGCGTCGACTGGACGCCGATACATCTCTGACACATGCGCCGCCGCAAAGGGTCGCAAGCCAAACCGCATTGGTTGCGGACACTCCGCCGGTTCATTCGACCTCGGAGACACTCAATGATGAGCCCGGCCTGCCAGCCACCTGGATTGCAGTGTTTCTGATGGCGCTGGGGTTTAGCTCAATTCTAGGGTCGAACCGCGCTGTTCGAAATATGGTGATGCTTAGACATAAACGCGCAGAGGTCTGACCGCCCTAGCAGTTGGTCACGACGCACCACCGTGCGAAGTCGCAATAGCGCGCTCAACGCTGCTTGGCCAAAGGTGCAGCGCCGGAGAGATGAATAGCATCGATGACGGTCTAGAGGGTAATGGCTCGAAAGCGAACCCGATCGCCGGCCAGATCGTCCTTGCGGATCAGCTCATTGGCGTAGCAGCGGAAGGCGGCTTGGACTCGGAAGTTCAGGTTGGGCCGACCGCCATGAGTCTGGGAACGCCACTGGTGCGATGGCCGGTGGCAGGCTGTCATGTGCTGATCAGCGCACAGGAGATTTTGCGGTGCACACTGAAGAGGCCGCCAAAATGAGCGGCCTCTTTTTGAAACTTCGGTCGGTTCCATCACGTAGCCATGGAGTCGACCATCGCTTCTGCTTCTGGCAGGGCAATTTGAAGTG
>CADEDX010000023.1:0-22416 GCA_902826195.1 uncultured Bradyrhizobium sp.
ATACCGGGCTGTTCCAACACGCGGTACATTCGGTGCCTGATCGCGCGCATGGGTATTGTGTGGACGACAACGCCCGCGCCTTGCTGCTGGCTTGCGCGCTCAACGAGCCGGGCGAGAATCCGCTTTCGGAAAGCCAGACCGGGCGCTTCGCCGCCTTTGTGCAGCATGCCTGGAATGCCGACGCCAGGCGGTTCCGCAACTTCATGGGTTTCAACCGAACCTGGCTTGAAGATGAAGGCTCCGAAGACAGTCACGGGCGAACCCTGTGGGCCCTTGGCGAATGCGCGCGCAAGGATGCCAGCCGGTCGCGTCGCCGATGGGCCGCGGCCTTGTTCGCCGAGGCGCTCTCGACCGGCGCGGCGTTTCACTCGCCTCGCGCAATAGCTTTCACGCTGCTCGGCCTGGACGGCTACTGCGCCGCGATTCCAGAGGATCAGCGCGCCCGTGAGATCAGGCATTTTCTCGCCGATACGCTGGTGTCTGCCCTTGCGTTGGTCGAAACGCCGGACTGGGTTTGGTTCGAGGAAGTCCTGGCATATGACAATGCTCGCCTGCCACAGGCGCTGATTGCGACCGGCCTTGCGACCCGAACCCCCGCCTATGTCGATGCCGGCTTGAGAACCCTTCGCTGGCTGATGACGCTGCAGACGACGGCGACTGGGCATTTCCGTCCCGTGGGTACCACGAGCTTCGGCGAACATCGGAAACATCCCGGGACATTCGATCAGCAGCCGGTGGAAGCCACCGCCACGATTGCGGCGTGCCTGACGGCGTGGCGCGCGGACGGCGACGTCGAATGGAAATCCACCGCGGCCGGGGTCTTCTTCTGGTTTTTCGGGGGAAACGACTTGTCGGTTCCGCTCGTCGACCCTGAGACCGGCAGCTGTCGTGATGGATTGCATCCGGACCGCGCCAATGAAAACCGTGGCGGCGAATCGGTGGTGTCGTATCTGCTGGCGCTCGCCGACATGCGCCAGCTTGCGCGCGCCAGTATCAACCCGACGAATCCCGTAGCGCTTCGCGCCATCGGTACCTGAGTGAAGCGTCCAGTCACCCAAAAGCCAATCGAGGTTACCTTGTCGCAAGCCACTTTTGTCAATCGGCGGGCGCTCCATTTGCGGCCTGATCCCGCGCGGGTGATCGTACGTCCGTTCAAGCCGACGACCGAACCGCGCGATCTCAACCCGACCGACAAAACCCGCGCCAACCATATTGTGGAGCGCGTTCTCAACCTCGATCCGCAGGTCGCGGCCGGGCAACTGGCCGATGTGCTGGAGAACTTCCTGGGCCGTCATCGCAACCTGCTGGAGACGTTTGAGCAGCGGGCCGATGAAATGGAAGAGGCGCTGATTGCCCACCGCGGATTTTCCGAGGTGCAGCGTCAGCTGATCGGCGCCTACTTTCTGCACGAATATTCCTTCGAGGCGTCGGCACTGTTCAATCCAAGCATCGTGCGGCACCCCGATCAGTCGGGGATTGCCAAAGGCAGTCTGCGTTTCATCCTGAGCCTGCGCGCTGTTGGCGAAGGGCACGTCTCGTCGCTGACGTTTCGATCGGGCGTCATTTCGGCGGATGGCAGCATCGGCGTCGATCCGACGGCCCGGCTCGCCACGAGCCCCCGAATCGCGCATCGAAGGACGGGGCCGATCGGCGACGAAGTCGAAATCATCTTCGATCCGGCAACGGATATCAGCGAACGCGTGATCTTTCCGGTGACGGAATCACAGGCGAACGGCATCGAGGACGCGCGCTTCGTCCAGTTCAGCGACGGAGGCCGCACGACCTATTACGCGACCTATACCGCCTACCGGGGCACCGCGATCCGTTCGGAACTGATCGAGACCGCCGATTTCCTCTCGTTCAAGATGACGCCGCTGCAAGGTGCCGCTGCGCACAACAAGGGCATGGCGTTGTTCCCACGCAAGATCGACGGCAGATACGCCATGATCGCGCGACAGGACAATGAGAATCTCTATCTGGTCTATTCGGACGATCTCTACAGATGGGAACAGGGCCAGGCGATCCTGAAGCCACAATTTCCCTGGGAGTTCGTTCAGATCGGCAACTGCGGCTCTCCGGTCGAACTCGAGGAAGGCTGGCTGATGCTGACGCACGGGGTTGGCCCGGTTCGAAAATATTCCATTGGCGCGGCACTGCTCGACAAGCGCGATCCATCCAGGGTACTGGCGCGCTCAAGCGAACCATTGTTGCGACCCGAGTTGTCCGAACGCGAGGGCTACGTCCCCAACGTCGTCTATACCTGCGGAGCGATGGCGCACAATGATCACCTCATATTGCCGTATGCCATATCGGATACGTACTCCAACTTTGCGACAATCCAGATCTCAGCATTGATGCGGTCGATGTCCTGAATCTGGAATGCTGTGCGGCGTGTATTCTCAGAGGAAATCACCATGGCTCGCGAAACGAGCTACTTCGTGCAGTCATTCAATGCCGGGCGCGGCGGAAGCCTGAAAGCCGACGCGCCGATCGCCTGCAAAACGGCAACCGGCGCCATTCGCACCGCGGAGCGGCTCGCCTTGAGCAAGCTGGGTGTCGTTGCCTTTTCATCCACCGGCGATGCGGAGATGGGCGATTACGATGACGAGCCGGCGGTCATTTTCCGCAAAGGGGAGCTGCCGTCGGGCTTCGATTGAGACTTGCCGCAGTGCTTTTCAGGAGTGACTTGGCTCGGGCCGAGCATTTCGACCTTCGCCGCGTTGGACGTGACGGGATTGCGTCAGCATTCCTTCCGCACTCGCGATGAAGGTTGGTGAAGAGCAAAAGAAGGTGTGACGGCCGATGCGATCGTCTCCACGGCATTTTTGCGCTCGCTATTCCCGCGACGCGCGCCTACGGTCGGTCATTACCGTGTCCTGAGCGGCGTCTATCGGTGACGGACTTGCAACCCTTTCGTCTACGACAGGTATTGGAGGCGAGCCGTGAGTGTCAGAGCCTTCAAGACCGCCGAGGAACTCCAGGACATGATTGTCGAGCAGGCGAGGAGTCTGCATGGTCCCTGGCCTTCGGGGATGACGATGTTCGTGTTCGACGATGCTTACGGGTGGAGCGCGAGCATCAGCCGGCCGATGTCGGAGGCCGACAATTTCTATCGTATCTGTACGCTCGATCTGATCAGGACCTTCAAGGTCAGATATGATCTCGACGCGCCTCGCCTTTGATCGACGACGGCTATCGAGCAGCGGCTTTTAGTTTCGGCACACCATCAATCCAGGGAGATCGACATGGCCAAAGGCGAACAAAAAGGCAATCGCGAAACCAAGAAACCCAAAAAGGAGAAGATCAAGGTGATCGCCGCGGCGCCGAGCCAGAAGGCTGGAGGCTGGCAGCCGACCTTGGGTTCGGGCAAGAAGAAATAAGTTCGACGTTCGTCGGCGAAGGGCAGATCTCATTTCCGCCCTTGCCGGCAGCGACGATCGGAACCGGCCGTGCACCGCCTCGATCGACGGCGGCGCAACGCGTCAGACTTTGACAAGATGCACCTTGGTGCCCCAGGGGTCCGAGGTTTCGATGCCGTTCTCGATGGCGCTGACCGGGGCGCCCGCCTGCCGCAGGCGCTGCGTCTGCGCCTGCAGAATGTCTTCCGCCGCGATCTCCAGCGAAAACCACGCGAGCCCCATGGCCGTGGCGTCGCGCGGGCCGGCGCCGGCGCTTTGCCAGACGTTGATGCCGAGGTGATGGTGATAGCGGCCCGAGGAAAGAAACGCGGCGCCGCTGCGTTTGCGGGTTGGGTCCATGCCGATGGCGCCGCCGTAGAAGCGGTCCGCCTGTTCAATGTCGCCAACGCGCAGGTGCATGTGGCCGATCCGCAGATCGTCGGGCGCCTTGACATAGCTGGGTGTGCGCGTATCCGTCAGCGCCAGTAGGCCGTCGATGTCGAGCTGGTAAGTTGCCATCGCGACCGAGCCGCCGTCCCATTTCCAGGTATCGGGGGCGCGGTCGGCATAGACCTCGATGCCGTTGCCTTCGGGGTCGTCGAGATAGACGGATTCGCTGACAAGGTGATCGGCGAAGCCGGATAGCCGAACCTTGTTGGCGGCGGCGTGCACCAGCCAGCGCGCGAGGTCTTTTCGCGTCGGCATCAGAAACGCGGTGTGATAGAGTCCCGCTGCGTTGCGCGCCTCGCGCGGCGCGGCTTCACGCCGCTGCAGGTTCAACAGCCGCACCCCGCCGGCACCGAGCAGCGCGCCCATCATCGAGCGCGCCATCACGGTGAGGCCGATCACGTCGCGATAGTAGTCGGCGACGAGATCGAGGTTGCGCACACGCAACGTCACCATGCCGACCCGCATCGGCGTCCGGCTGGCAAAGGTCGGCCCGCCTCCCGCCGTGCCCTCGGCCTGCGCCGCGGCCGCGGCTGCCGCGGTCAGCGACGAGGCGCTGGCGAGGTGGAGCAGTGTGCGTCGGGTGAGGTCGATGGTCATCAAGGGCTCCCTGGATGCCGCAACATACGGCCAGACGGCAGGCCGTCGCAATGCCGCGATGGTCATTCCGGAACCATCGCTTGGGCCGGACGTTTGGTCTGAGCATGCCATTTAATAAGCCGGAGAATACGATGACGCGGGTTGCGGTATTGATCGTCGCTGGGCTGCTAGGCATGAGCGCCGCGGCCGCGCAGACCACCGGCGCCTCGGACGCCAAGCCCGAAACGGCTTGCACAACCTCGCCAGCGGCGACGACGGGCAGGGGCGAGGAAAAAACCGCCAACTCAATGTCCGTTGAGAAGAGTGCCGTGTTGCCGGAGGCCGGCGGATCCAACTCGGCGGCGCCGACGGTACAAAGCGGCGGCAAGCCGTTGAAGGTCGACTCGAACTGCCCGCCGGATTCCAAGCCGAAGTAATATCCCTTCAACCCGCCGGTCCTGCGTTGCTGTCATACCGCCGCTGGCGCCTGCGTCGCTTCGCGAGCCCCTCCGAGCAGCCTGATATTGAGCTTGCCGCATCTCGACGAAATAGAGATCGTGGCGCACCAAGCCTTTCAATTTCGCGATACAAGCCATGCTCACATTCAAATTCCTCAATCCCCCTTGGCGATCTATGGTCTGCGCCAATCCAACCTGGAATCGCAGAGGAAACGGAGCCCGATGGCGGAAGCAGCAAAAGCGGGGAGCGTGGCGCAGGCCCCGCTGCCGACATGGCCGGATGAAATCTATCGCGTGCTCAAGAACGCCGGCATTCGCCAGGTCGCCATGGTGCCGGACGCCGGTCACAGCCGCCTGATCCGTTCCTTCGAGGCCGATCCTGAGACGCGCGTCGTTACCCTGACGACGGAAGAAGAGGGGGTGGCGATGCTGGCGGGCGCGTGGCTCGGCGGCGCGCGCGGCGTACTGTTGCTGCAGTCGAGCGGCGTCGGCAACTGCATCAACATGCTGTCGCTGCCGGTGATCTGCCACATGCCGCTGCTGATGATCGTCACCATGCGCGGCGATTGGGGTGAGTTCAATCCATGGCAAATCCCGATGGGGCAGGGCACGCGGCCCTCGCTGGAAGCGATGGGCGTGATCGTGAACAAGGTGGACGATCCTGATCTGGTCGCCTCCACCGTTCAGGGCGCGGCGCACCTCGCCTTCAACACCTGGAAGCCGGTCGCGGTCCTGCTCGGACAGCGCGTGCTCGGCGCCAAGAACTTCAAGGAGCTTGCCCGCAAATGACCGCCAATCCGAATGCACTGCTGCACCGCCGCGACGTTGTCAGCGAACTGGTGCGCGACCGTGCCGATTTGCTCGTCATTGCCGGCCTTGGCGCGCCGAACTGGGACGTCTCGGCCGCCGGCGATCATCCGAACAATTTCCCGCTCTGGGGCGCGATGGGCGGCGCCTCGATGATCGGGCTCGGGCTGGCGCTGGCGCAGCCGAAGCGCAAGGTGCTGGTCATCACCGGCGACGGCGAACTGCTGATGAATGTCGGTTCGCTGGCACCGATCGCCGTGGAGGCGCCGAAGAACCTCACCATCGCCGTGCTGGACAACGAGCGCTTCGGCGAGACCGGCATGCAGAAGACGCCGACGGCTTCCGGTGTCGACCTTGCGGCGATCGCCACCGCCTGCGGCATTCGCACCTCGCGCATCGTCCGCACCATGGCCGAAGTCACCGAGCTGCGCGACCTCGCCCATGAGGGCCGCGGCACAACCTTCGCGCAGATCAAGATCCATCCCGAGGCGCTGCCGTTCGTGATGCCGCCAGCCGACGGCGTCATCCTGACGTCGCGCTTCCGGCAATCGGTACTGGGCGACGAAGCGCTGTATAACTGAGGCGTTTCGCCATCGTTCGCCGAGGCGCGTAAGACGCCCGGCGCAAAGGGAGGACTGACGATGCGGCGTTCAATTTCGCTCGCGCTGGCGCTTGCGTTGATGCTGTTGGGGCCGGCGCATGCCCAGACGGCGTGGCCGGCCAAGCCGATCCGGTTGATCGTCGGCTTCGCCGCCGGCGGAAGCACCGACGTCACCGCCCGCATCATCGCGCAGGCGCTGTCCGAACGGCTCGGCCAGCCGGTCGTCGTCGAAAATCGCGGCGGCGCCGGCGGCAATATTGGTGCCGATGCGGTGGCAAAGGCCGATCCGGACGGTTACACCCTGCTGATGGCGACCAGCAGCACGTTCGCCGCCAATCCGAACCTGTACAAGACGCTGCCTTTCGACGTGCAGAAGGATTTCGCGCCGATCACGGTGACGGCCTTCATTCCGAACCTGCTGGTCGTCAATCCTTCGGTGCCTGCCAACACCGTCGCCAACTTCATCGCCTATCTGAAGGCCAATCCGGACAAGCTGAATTTTGCGTCGGCCGGTAACGGCACCTCGCAACACCTGTCGGGTGAATTGTTCAATTCGCTCGCCGGCGTGCGGATGACGCATGTGGCTTATCGCGGCGGTGCACCCGCCGTCAGCGACCTCCTCGGCGGGCAGGTGCAGGTGATCTTCGCGCCGCTGGTCGAAGTGATCCAGCAGGTGCGCGCGGAAAAGCTCAAGGCGCTCGGCATCACGACGGCGAAGCGCTCGCCGTTGTTGCCCGAAGTGCCGACAATTCTGGAGTCGCTGCCGGGCTACGAGGTTGCGCTGTGGAATGGGCTGCTGGCGCCGGCGAAGACGCCGCCTGATATTATAGACCGAGTCAACCGCGCCACCACCGAGGCGCTGCGCTCTCCGGAAGTGAAGGCAAGACTGGCCGAGCAGGGCAGCGAACCCGTCGGCAATACGCCCGCGGAGTTCAAGGCCTTCATCGCCAGCGAACTCGTCAAATGGCGCAAGCTGGTGGAAATATCAGGCGCTACGGTGCAGTGACGCTTCAGGTCGTCATGTCGATCTTCCAGCGCCCTTCCTTCGAGAGCTGTTGAATCTCCGAGACGATCAGTGCCGCAATCGTCGTCGTCGCGATTGACGGTGGATGCGCGATCGGCGAGGCCAGGATCAGTTCGCGCGATACCGATGGATTGACAGCCGCCATCTCAAGGCGTTTTGCTGCGACCTCGGTGCGGATGGCGGACGGCGGCAGCAGCGTATAGCCGAGCCCTTCCTCCATCAGGCTGATCTGCGCGCGATAGGAATCGACCTCGATCATCGCGTCGAGTTTCAGCTTCTCGCGCGCCAGCGCCTTCTCGAGCAGCGCCCGCAGGCCATGCGAAATGCTGGGCAGGATCAGCTTCTGCTTCGCGAGCCATTTGAGGTCGACCTGCTTCCGCTTGTTCAGCCCCGACCCGGGCGGACCGACGGCGACGATATCCTCGCGGCCGATCGACTGGACCTGAAGATGCAGGTCCACCGCCGGGCCATAGATGATCGCGAGATCCATCTCGCCGCGGTGCAGCCACTCTACCAGATGCCCGCCATAGCTCTCCACGATGCGCAGCGAGACGTCGGGAAACTCGTTGAGGACGCGGCGGGCAAAGCGCCCGGACAAGACGGCGCTGACCGTCGGCACCATCCCGAGGATGACGCGGCCCGAGGGAGTACCGTTCGCCGATTTGAGGTCGTCGCTGACCTGTTCGATCTGCCGGATCAGGCCGGTGGTGCGGTCGAGCAGCATCCGGCCGGCGCTGGTCAAGAGCATGCCGCGGCCGTTGCGGACGAACAGCTCGACGCGCAATTCATGTTCGAGCAGCTTGATGTGCCGGCTCAGCGCCGGCTGGGCGGCGCGCAGCCGGTCCGCTGCCTTGCTAAGGCTGCCGAGCTCCGCCACGGCGCGGAAGGTGCGCAATTGTTTGAGGTCCATCGTGGGCCCAAAATACTCATTCGGCAGGCATCATACGCGGTTTCGGGCCAGCCCGCGCGGTAGTCAATGCTCCCCTGATGTGAGAGTTAATGCGCCGCCGGGCGTGACGGGGCGCGGGCGATGCTGCTACTCATTGCCCCCTACACCTGGGAATTCGCGATCCATGACCTTGCCGTCCGTCACCCCGTCCGACGTCCGCGCCGCGTTGCTGTTGCGCGAGGAAATCGCGCTGCTCGATGTCAGGCACGAGGCCGCGTTCGCCACCGGCCATCCGCTATTCGCCGCCAACATGGCGGCCGACCGGATCGGGCTGGAAGCCGAAGCCCGGCTGCCGCGCAAAGACGTGCCGATCGTTCTCTATGATGACGCCGAATGCCTGGTGGCCAAGGCCGCGGACCAGCTCGCGGCGCTCGGTTACAGCAACATTTGCCAACTCGCCTGCGGGCTGCAGGGCTGGAAATCGGCCGGCTTTGAGGTGTTCGAGGACGTCAATTCCTATGCAAAAGCCTTCGGCGAACTGGTGGAGCATCGCCGCCACACGCCGTCGCTGGCGGCCGAGGAAGTCGGCGCGCTGATCGCCGGCGGCGCCAACATTCAAATCCTCGACGTCCGCCGGTTCGATGAATACGCCACCATGAACATTCCCGGCTCGATCAGCGTGCCGGGCGCGGAACTGGTGCTGCGCGCGGGCCGCGCTGCGCCGGATCCCGACACCACCATCATCGTCAACTGCGCCGGCCGCACCCGATCGATCATCGGCACCCAGTCGTTGATCAATGCCGGCGTCACCAACAAGGTGCGGGCGCTACGCAACGGCACGATCGGCTGGACGCTGGCCAAGCAGACGCTCGATCACGGCTCCAGCAAGCGCGGCGAGATCGGCGCCATCGCCGGCGGTGAAGCCAATGCGCGCGATGTCGCCTATCGCGCCGGCGTCCACCATATCGGGTTTGCGGAGATGGCGGCGCTGCAGGCGCAGGCCGGCTGCACGCTCTATCGCTTCGACGTCCGCTCGGAGGAGGAGTACACCGCCGGTCATCTCACGGGCTTCCGCCATTATCCTGGCGGGCAACTGGTGCAGGAGATCGACATGGCGGCCCCGGTGCGCGGCGCGCGAATCGTAGTCACGGACCATCTGCGGGTCCGCGCCGATATGACCGCGTCCTGGCTCGCGCAGATGGGATGGGAGGTCTATGTTCTCGAAGGTGGCTATGACGGCAAGCTCGAGATCGGCCCGCCGTTTGTGATCCCAAAGCCCGATCCATCGCACCGCTACCGCCGCCCCTATGAGGGCACCGACGTCAGGGAAAGCGCGATGCAGGCCTATCTCGATTGGGAATATGGTCTCGTTGAGCAACTCCGCCGCGACGGCACGCACGGCTTCTTCGTGATCTGAGCTGGCACCGACAGTAGAAGCTGCCGCCCAACAAGGTGTCGTCCCTGCGAACGCAGGGACCCATACCGCGTTGTGCTCTCGGTTGAAACGCGATGGCTGACACCTTGCCAAACATTGCCGCCGCGGCGTATGGGTCCCTGCGTTCGCAGGGACGACGAGAGAGGGCGGAAGCGATACCCATCGCTATTCATCCGCGCCGACCATGCTCGCCAGCTTCTCGGCCGGGTAATTCTCGCCGATCGACAGCGCGCAGATCCGTGAAATCTGCACATAAGGCAGGCCGCTTTCCTCCGCCCAGGCGTTGAACTGCGCCTGCACCTTGGCGAGGTCGCGCTTGGAGGTGACGGTCTCCGCGATATCGAGCCCGGCGTCCCGCAGACAAAGGACAACGTCTCGCGACGTCACAAAACCGTCCCAGCTGATGAAGCGCAGCATCATCTGGCCGGTGTTGCCGCCAAGCCGGCTGCCGCGCTTGGCCAGCAGTTCGAGCAACCCGGCTTCGTCGGACGAGGGCCAGTCGGCGAGGAACTTTCCAAAGCTGCCATGTTCTTTCGCGATGTCGCGTACGAAACTGGCATTGGCGCGCACCGACATGATCTTGGCGCCGTTGCGGACGATGCGTGTGTCCTTCATCAGGTCGTCCCAGAACTCGTCCGGCTTCAGCGACAGCGGCCCCGGTTTGAAGCCGAGGAACGCCTTCTCGAATCCCGGCCATTTGTTCTCGATCACGCTCCAGGCAAACCCTGCCGAAAACACCCGCTTGGTCATTTCGGCGAGAATCCGGTCATCGCCGAGTTTGGCGAGCGCCTTCGGGTCCGGTTTGGGCGGCAGCAGCTTGGCGAGCGCCTTGGGGCCGCCCTTGCGCTTCTCGGCCCGGGCGCGAATGGTCTTGAATGCGGTCACGATATACGGGCCCTTGAACGACGGTGACGTTAAAACAGGTGCAAAACGCCTCAAACGAGCAGTGTAGCCGATCATTCCCGGATTCCCAGCGTCGCTCCATTCCGCCTGAAAGGTTAACCGTCGCAGATGTGATCGCCCGACCTACAAAGAATAGATGGCGTATTGGCTGGTTTTCGCCTAAAGCACCCGCAACCTCAGTGAAATCGGTCAGGCCGCATGGCTGCGCTTTGTGAAACGCGCAAGCCTCGAGCCATTTCGGTTCGAGGCGGTATTCAACATTTTCTGCTGATAGAGCCAACCTGAGGTCTGATATCTCGTGACATTATTGCCCACCCATCCGCGGCTCGCCCGAGCTTTGGCGGAACGCAACTTCGATCGTCTGACACAGGTCCAGACCGCGGTGCTGGCCGACGAGGCCGCCGGCCGCGACCTGCTGGTTTCGGCGCAAACCGGCTCTGGTAAGACGGTCGCCTATGGCCTGGCGCTGGCGAACAACCTGCTCGAGGGCGCTGAAATGTTCGAGCGGGCAGCGGCCCCGCTGGCGCTGATCGTCGCGCCGACGCGCGAACTGGCGCTTCAGGTGCATCGCGAACTCGCGTGGCTCTATCAATATGCCGATGCGCGCGTGGTCTCCTGCGTCGGTGGCATGGACCCGCGCCGGGAGCAGCGCGAGCTCGCCGCGGGTGCCCATATCGTGGTCGGCACGCCCGGACGGCTCTGCGACCATCTGCGGCGTGGCCGGCTCGATGTTTCTGAATTGAAGGCGATCGTTCTCGACGAAGCCGACGAGATGCTCGATCTCGGCTTTCGCGAGGACATGGAATTCATCCTGAAGGCCACGCCGGAGGATCGCCGCACGCTGCTGTTTTCGGCGACCCTGCCGCGCGGCATCGTCGCATTGGCGAAGGAATATCAACAGCAGGCCTTTCGTGTCGAAGTTGCAGGCGACGAGGGCGGTCATGCCGACATCGAATATCGTGCGATCCGGATCGCGGCCGGCGATGTCGAGCACGCCGTGGTCAATATTCTCCGATTCTACGAATCGCCGAGCGCGCTGGTGTTCTGCAATACGCGCGAAGCCGTTCGCCATCTGCAGGCGACGCTGCTGGAGCGCGGCTTCTCCGTCGTCGCGCTGTCCGGTGAACTGACGCAGAACGAGCGAACCATGGCCCTGCAGGCGTTGCGGGACGGTCGCGCGCGCGTCTGCGTGGCGACCGACGTCGCCGCGCGCGGCATCGACCTGCCGAACCTCGACCTCGTCATTCACGCCGACATTCCGAACGATCCGGAGGTCATGCAGCATCGCTCCGGCCGTACCGGCCGCGCGGGCCGCAAGGGCGTCAGCATCATTCTGGTGCCGCCGGCGCGCAGGCGCCGCGCCGAGGTGCTGCTGAACCTGGCCGGCATCGATACGGTCTGGGGCACGGCGCCCCAGCCGGATGAAATCCGCAAGCTCGATCAGGAGCGCATGCTGAAAGATGCGCTGTTTTCGGAGGAGACAACGCCTGAGGATCTGGCGCTGGCGCAGGCCCTGCTCGCCGAACGTTCGGCGGACGACATCGCCGCGGCGCTGGCGCGGCTCTATCGCGCGCGGCTGCCTTCGCCCGAGGACATTCTTGATCCCGGGCAGGGCAGTGGCCGTTCCCGTGAGGACCGCGGCCGGGAAAGGGAGGGGCGTTCGCCCCGCGGCGAGGATCGCAGCGTCGGGCCGCGATCGAAAAAGGGAAAATCATCGCCGCGTCACGGCATGGGCGAAGGCAGCGTCTGGTTCAGCGCCTCCATCGGCAGCCGGAAGAATGCGGAAGCGCGCTGGCTGTTGCCGATGATCTGCCGCCGCGGCGGTATCGACAAGTCCGATATCGGCGCCATCCGCATCATGGACACCACCACCGAGTTCGAGATTTCCGCCCGTGCGGCGGATTCCTTCGCCGTCAAGATCCGTCGTCCCGACAAGGAAGACAATATCCGCATCGAGGCGATGAAAGACGCGCCGCGTGAGGAAATTCGCGAGAAGGAATGGACGCCAAAGCCGCACGTCAAAAACGCAAAGGCCTCTGACAAGCCGGCGTTTGAAAAGAAGCCGCATTACGATACCAAAAGGCGGGATCGGGGCGAGCAGGCGCATGCGGGAAAACCGCGGCGTGAAAATGCAGCGTCTGCAAAGCCCGCATTCGCGAAGAAGAAAAAGAAGAAATTTCGCGGTTGACCGGCGGGATCTCGATCCCGAGCTGCTGCCGCCGATATGACGGAGGCACGCCATGGTTGCCAGCTTCGAGCGAAACAGGGGGCAAGCGGCGTCGATTCTATTGACCGCCGTTCTGCTCTCGCGCTGATCGGCGCGACGCTGCTGCTTCCATGGCCCGCGCCGCCCAATATCCGTCCCGGCTGATCAAGATCATCGTGCCGTTCGGTCCCGGCGACATCCCGGCGCGGTTGATCGGCAAGCAGATCGGGAGCGAACGAAGCAGGCGGTTGTCATTGATAACCGCCCCGGCGCCAACGGCATCATCGGCACCATGGCGGTGAAGATCGCCGAACCCGACGGCCACACGGTGCTGCTGATCACCACCAGCACCCATGCCGCCAATGTCAGCCTGGTGCGTAACCTGTCCTACGATCCAGCGGCTGATTTCACGGTTGTCGGTGTGTTTCGTACCAGCGGCAGCTATCTGATGGTGCCGCCGCAGGCGCCGTGGCGCGACCTCGCCGGTTTCATCGCCGCCGCCAAGGCCGCGCAGGGAAAGCTCACTTTCGGCTACTTCAACGCCTCCTCGCGCACGCCGCCGGAATATCTCGGCAAGCTCACCGGGGTCGAACTGCAGGGCGTGCCGTATCGGGCGATCGCCAACGAGGTCGCGGATCTGATCAGCGGTCAGATCGATTGCCTGTTCGTGATTACGACCGCCTCCAATCAATATTTGCAGAACGGCCAGCTCCGTCCCCTGGCGATCACGCGGCTGTAGCGCGCAGCGGCGACGCCCGATGTGCCGGCGGTCGCCGAAACTTTTCCGGGTTTTGAGCTCACCGGCTTCCTCGGCATGGCCGTGCCGTCGGCGACCTCGCGCGATATCGTCGAGCAGTTGAACGGGCTGATCAACGAGGCGCTGGCTGCCGCCCGAGGTGCGCAAGCGGATGGACGAGTTCGGCCTGTCCTGGCACATCACGGACTTGGCGGCCTGCGAAGCCGAAGTGCGGGCGGAGCGCGAGCGCTGGACCGAATATACACTCGTTGCGGGTATCCAGCCGGAATGATGCTTGAAGCGAGGTCGATCATGAGCGTCTACATCATCGCCCAACTGAAGTTCACCCGCCGTGAACTCTATGACCGCTACCAGTCGCGCTTCATAGGCGTGTTCAGCAAATTCAAGGGAAAGCTGCTGGTGGCGGACGCGCATCCGGTGGTGCTGGAAGGTGAATGGCCGCGCGACAAGGTCGTGATCATGGAATTCCCGGATGACGCCGCGGCGCACGAGTTCCAGAATTCGCCCGAGTATCAGGAGATAGCGGTCGATCGAAAGGCGGGCGCGGATGCCATCGTGCTCACGGTGAGAGGCTTTTCGTCCGCACGTCCGTCGAAGGCATGACGTCGCTGGAACTGATCGCAAGCCGGCAGCGGAACGGGCCGCGTGCGCGCTTGGCCTTTGCCGAGTTGATCTGTGCCGGGATCACACAAGCACTTCTCAAGAAATCATCAAGGCGTCTCACGTCCATTTGTCTCGCGCGGTGAAGCGCCTGTGAACTATCCCACAGTGCTTGCGCGCGCCTGCTGACATCTTGCCGGCGCGAAACATACACCGGCACGTGGGGCAGCAGCGATGCGCAAATCCTCTGAAGGCGAGCCCCGACTGCATGCGAAGCGCGGGGGCTCTTTTGTCCATCTGCTCGAAGCGCTGCACCTTTCGCGGCGGCGCGACGCGATGCGCGTGCTGCGCCGCTACCGCCATCTGATCGCCGGGCAGGCCCGGATCCATCCGGCGAGCAACTTGCCGCAATCCCGGCCAAGCGAAAAGAGCAGTCGAAATGCCGATCGAAATAGCACGCTCGTCCGCGCCATCCGACAGGCGCGCCGCAACGCCGGAAATGAAATCGCGTGATGGTGCGCCGCTCAGCATCACCGCGCTCGCCATCATCGCCGGCCTTGTCGTGATCCTCCACGTTGCAGGCGGCGAACGGCTCGGCCGTCCGCAGGCCCACGCGTCGGTTGCCGCGCAGGCCGGCGAGACGCGGTGCCCGGCGGATGCGACGCCGCCAATATAGTCACTGTCGTTCGACTAGCCGCTCCCGGTGCGGGTTTCGGGTTCGGAATTTCCGCACTCCGGAACCTTGACCAGGCCGGGTGTCGCCGGGCAATTCCTGTGCTATTGCTGGTGTCAGGCGCTTCGCTCGCTTTGGCATGATTGCGGCCAAAGGCTGCGAGGCCTCGAAACCAACAGCACCGGCCAAGAGAATCATGACCGCACATCAGCGCAACGTTTCCGCCTCGATCGATCCCGTCAAACTCGACCGCCTCGCCGAAGTCGCCATCCGGGTCGGCCTGCGGCTGCAGCCAGGACAGGATCTGTTGCTGACCGCGCCCTCCGTCGCGCTGCCGCTGGTGCGAAAAATTGCCGAACATGCCTACAAGGCTGGTGCCGGAATCGTGACTCCGTTCCTGTCGGATGAGGAGATCACGCTGGCGCGCTATCGTTACGGCCACAACGAGAGTTTTGATCGCGCCGCCGGCTGGCTCTATGAGGGGATGGCGAAGGCGTTTTCCGCCAACACCGCGCGGCTCGCCATCGTCGGCGACAATCCGATGCTGCTGTCGGGCGAGGACCCGGCGAAGGTGGCGCGCGCCAGCAAGGCCAACTCGATCGCCTACCAGCCGGCGCTGCAGAAGATCGTCAATTTCGACACCAACTGGAACATCATCGCCTATCCGAGCCTTTCCTGGGCGAAGCAGGTTTTCCCTGACGTCCCGGAAGACGTCGCCGTGGCAAAACTAGCGGACGCGATCTTTGCAGCCTCGCGGGTCGACCAGGACGGCGCCGTCGCGGCCTGGGAAAAGCACAATGCCGTGCTGCGCGAGCGCACCGACTGGCTGAACGGCCAGCGCTTTCATGCGCTGAAATATTCCGGACCGGGCACCGACCTCACGATCGGCCTTGCCGACGGTCACGAATGGGAAGGCGGCGCCTCCACCGCGAAGAACGGCATCACCTGCAACGCCAACATTCCGACCGAGGAAGTCTTCACCACGCCGCATTGCCGGCGCGTCAGCGGCCATGTCGTCTCGTCAAAGCCGCTGTCCTATCAGGGCACCCTGATCGACAACATCCAGGTGAAGTTCGAGGAAGGCCGCATCGTCGAGGCAAAGGCCTCGCGCGGCGAGGAAGTGCTGAAGAAGGTGCTCGACACCGACGAGGGGGCGGCGCGGTTGGGCGAAGTGGCGCTGGTGCCGCATTCCTCGCCGATTTCCAAGAGCGGGCTGTTGTTCTTCAACACACTGTTCGACGAGAACGCGGCGTCGCATATCGCGCTCGGGCAGTGCTACTCGAAATGCTTCGTCGACGGTGACAAGCTGACCCCGGAGCAGATCGCAGCCCAAGGCGGCAACAAGAGCCTGATTCACATCGACTGGATGATCGGATCGGCCGAGACCGACATCGACGGCATCCATGCCGACGGCCGTACCGTGCCAGTGTTCCGCAAGGGCGAGTGGGCGTGAGACAATTGGGGCCGCGCATAGCGGAATGATTGTCGGTCGCGCAAATGTGAGGTCGCATCGCGGCCGAAATAGCAAGTAGGTGGCCGTGTGAGAGATCTTTCACACGCCCCGGTCCCCTCCCGCTCTATGTTTCCAAGGCAATCTAAAGCTGTCGGGTTCATTCGCAGGGGAGGTTGATATGCTGCAGACGGTTACCGGTGACGCAACGTTCGGGCCCGGGATCACATTCAATACCGATATTGGCTTCGATATTGCCATCAGCCCGGACAACAAAGCCTTCACGGCCTCGTTTGGCGGCCTCGAAGCCATCATTGACGGCAACTCGGCGCCACCGATCGTTACGCGCACGTTCTCCTTCTCAGTCCCGCTCAAGGACGCAAGGCCCGGGCAGGAAATTCCGTTCTTCGTATCGGGCTTTTCCACCGCCCAGAAGGGCGCGAATGCTCACTTGATCTTCACCGTTAACGACCAAACGATGATTGCCTGTTTGCAAGGCGAGTCGCAGGAGGGTTTCGTCCATCGGCTGACCTACAGGGCCGCCGACGCGACCGAGGCCCAGATTACCGTTTTCCTGCTCGCCAATCGGGATTCGAAATCGAGCGCCGCCGTCCACCTGAATGTCACGGCGATCGACACCGACATCACCAAGCACTGATCGGCGACCGGCGGTGACCCGCCGCACGGGTGCAAAGCCGGACGGATGCCGCGATGACGCGGCATTCGTCGTCGTGCCGCAAGGCGATCAGTCGAGCTTCAACTTGTAGAACGCCGTCGCTGTCCCGGAGAACAGCGCGGTCTTCTCCGCCTCGCTGTACTGCGCGGCCAGCCGCTTGAAGGCGTTGAAGATCACCTGGTAGCCGCACTGGCCTTTATCGGGCGGAAAATTGCTCTCGAACATGCAGCGACCGGGACCGAACGTCTCGATGCAGGTTTCGATATAGGGACGCCACGCCGCCGCGGCCTCCTCGGACGAGGGCGGCTTCGGGCGCAGATGGAAATCGTAGCCGAGCAGGCACATCGCGAGTCCGCCGAGCTTGACGACGACGTTTTCGCATTTTGCGATTTCCTGGATCGAGGCCTTCCATACCGGAAAAATCTCCTCGCGCCGTCCGGCATAGCTGCCGATACCGATCGGCCCGCCGCAATGGTCGAGCACGATCCTGGTGCCGGGAAAGGCGCGGGCGAGGTCGGCGAGTTCGCCGATCTGCGGGTGAAACAGCCAGGCGTCGAAACTGAGGCCGAGCGGCGCGAGGGAGGCAAAACCTTTTCGAAACGTGCTGTCGAGCAGCAGCCCTTTCGGCCGCGTTGCATACATGCCGGCCACGTTGGGATCGGCATCCCACGCCGAGGAATGCCGGATGCCGCGGAAGCGGCCGTTGCCGGCGACGATCTCCGCCTCCAGCACCGGTTTGGCGCCGTCGCCGAGCAGCAGGTTGACGTGGCTGACGATGCCGGCGCAGATCGCCGCCTTGCCGTAGCCGCCGCTCGCCGCCATCGCCGCCACGCCGTTGGCGAACTCGACCTCGCCGACCGGGCGGAACGCCTCGGGGCCGTGCGCGCGGTACATCGAGCGGCAATCGACGTAGACGGTGGCGATGATGTTGTGGCCGGAAGCGATGTCGGCCACCATCTCCTCGATCATGTAGCGCAGGCCGCCGCGATCCCAGAGATGATGATGCGGATCGACGATCGGGCGGGCGGGGTCGATGATCTCCTCGGTGTACTGCGCCAGCCAGTCTTCGCGTGGATTAGCGTAGAGCCCGCTGCTGGAGGCGGGTGCAGTGCTGACGGCCATGAGTTTCTCTCCCTTGTTTTTGTTTGTTCGATCTTTCGTCGGTGAAAACGATCAGCTTGGCAGACCACGGATGAAGTCGCTCCTGCTGGGTCCAGTGTCCGCAGACCGGCAGAATTCGGACGTCACGCAGCGTCGTGACGTATTGTCTGAGGTTGACGATATTCTGCTCTATGCCGGGGCGAGCGGCCATCACCATGTCATGGTCGCCGGCGATGAAGAGCGCAGGGACCTTGATCGCGGCGCGGGTAAACGCGGCCATCAGTTCCCAATTGCGGTCAAGGTTACGATAGTAGTTGAGCGGACCACGAAATCCGCCTCGCCGGAATTCGTCGGCATAAAAATCAATGTCCGCTTCGGTGAGCCACGCCGACAACACGGGCGGCAATTTAGGTTCGCGCAACCAGCTGCCGTTGTGCGGCATCATACCGGGCGTGCCCGTTGTCTCACCGCGGGCTACGGCCGCGCGAAATGCCGCGGCGCCTCCGCCCGATGCACCATAAAGCGAACTGAGCACGGTGATCCGGGGATCTCGCTCCATCTCCGCCTCCGCGAGGCCGGGCTGCTGGAAATAGAGCTGGTGGAATTGCGCGTCGGCCGTCTGCGGCATGATGCTGGTCGGGCGGGCCGGGCCACGCGGCCGAAGCGGTACGCTGAGGCTGGCCACGGCGCGAAAGCGGTCGGGGCGCAGACGTGCCGCCTGCCAGGCGATATTCGCACCCCAGTCGTGGCCGACGATGACGGCCGTCGGTGCTGCGAGGGCGTCGAGCAGTCCCACCAGATCGCCGATGAGATGCAGGATCGAATATTGGTCGATGGCCTCCGGCCGGTCGCTCTTGCCGTGGCCCCGCATGTCGGGCGCCACGGCGTGGAAGCCCGCCGCGGCCAACGCGGCGAGTTGATGGCGCCAGGAATACCAGGACTCCGGAAATCCATGACACAAGATCACCGGCGGCCCCTCACCCTGCTCGGCGATGTTGAGGCGAATGCCGTTGCTCTCAACGATCCGCTGCACAGGCCCGCTCACGTTTCTCTCCCCTTGCATCGGACCCGGGGCGGGAGCCCTGCGGCGTCACACCCCATCCAGAATGATCACCGTCGGCGTGCCCGGCAGCGTGTCACGTGAGATCTTCAGCGTCCGTTCGCTGCGCTGGTCGATCGCGAATTGCTGGCCGATCAGGCGCATGAATTCGTCGAGCGGGGTGGCAAAACGGTGCATCGGCAGGACCACGGCGGAGCGCAGCCGCTTGGTGATCTCGGAAACGCCGTCGAGCGACATCGTATAGGTGCCGTCGATCGGTACCATTACGATATCGAGGCGGCCGATCGCCGCGAAATGCGTGTCGTCGAGCTTGTGGTGCAGATGGCCGAGATGGCCGATGCAGAGGCCGGCAACCTCGAAGATGAAGATCGAGTTGCCGTCCCGTAGCATCGCGCCGCTTGCGTCATCGCCGTAGTAGCGGCGGATGTCGGTGGGGACGTTGCGGATAAAGACGTCGCCGACCCGCGTCGAGATGTTGGCCGCCTGTCCGTTCTCGCCCCAGCCATGCAGGACGTGCGGGATTTTGGGATCGGGGGACAACGTGTAGTGGGTCGAGTGCGCGCGGTTCATGGTGACGACGTCGGGCAGGCGGCCGGTCCGGTAGAAGCCGTTGAAATCGGTGCCGATCCGCACGCCGCCGGGGGTATCGATGAAATAGGTAGAGTGCCCGACATAGGTGATCGCGACCTCCTCGGCCTTGGCAGCGGTGCGGCGAAGGCTGACAGGCAGTGCGCGAGGCGGAGCGCTTGCCATTGCCAGGCACTCGCTGCGCAGCGGCTGCTGCTGGGCGGCCGCGGGTCCGATCAACGCACCGAGTGCGGCGAGGGCGGTGGCGAGGGATACGATAAGCGATCGCAGCATGGCATGACCCATCCGCGGCAACGGCCGCGGCCACCACTCTATCGCCGAATTTCGTGGACGTCATGGTGACATTCACGCACGGCAGCGCGCCAGAATTGCTCCATCCCGGGTGGGCAAAATGCCGTATTGTAAAATTCAACAAGGGAGTTTGCCGTGACTGAGAAGCCCGCCGCCCCGGCCTCGCATGCACCGTCATCGCAGCGGCTGGAGCCGTTGAAGCACGTCGATGCCGGCGTGCTCAAGACAGCCTATTACGAGGCGGGTCCCGCCGACGGGCCGGCCGTGATGCTGATGCACGGTTTCCCGTACGACATTCATTCCTATGTCGACGTCGCGCCGCAACTGGCTGGTCAGGGCTGCCGCGTCATCGTTCCCTATCTGCGCGGCTACGGACCGACGCGCTTCCTCGACCCCGCGACGCCACGCTCGGGCGAGCAGGCGGCGCTCGGCGACGACCTGCGCGCGCTGATGGACGCGCTCGGGATCGAGAGCGCGTACCTTGCCGGCTATGACTGGGGCGGGCGGGCCTGCTGCATCGTCTCGGCCCTGTGGCCGGAACGGGTGCGGGGCCTGGTCACCTATGGCGGCTACAACATCCAGCACATCGCTTCGGCCAACCGGCCGGCGCCGGTCGCCCAGGAATATCGCTACTGGTACCAGTGGTACCTGCACACCGAGCGGGGTGCTGCGGGCCTTGCCGCCAACCGCCACGACTATTGCAAGCTGCTCTGGCGCCTCTGGTCGCCGAATTGGCAGTTCGACGAGGCGACCTACGCCCGGACCGGCAGCTCGTTCGACAATCCCGACTTCGTCGCGGTGTCGGTGCAGTCCTACCGCCACCGCTACGGCAAGGCGCCAGGCGACCCGGCGCTGGCACCGATCGAGGCGCGGCTCGCGGCGCGGCCGACGATCGCGGTGCCGACGATCAACATCCATGGCGCCGCCGACGGGGTCGATCCACCGGTCGCGACCGACGGGGCGGCGCGCTTCTTCACCGGTCCCTACGAGCGCCGCATCGTGCCGGTCGCCGGCCACTTCCTGCCGCGCGAGACGCCGGAGGCGGTGGTGACGGCGCTGACCGATCTGCGTGCGCGCTACTCGCCCTCCCAATAGTCGCGGCCGTCCTCGGCGCGGCCGATGAAGCGGAACGTCCGCTCGCCCGGCTTGTCCATGGTCATCGCCGCGTAGACCGCGAACTTGCCGCTGTCCGGATAGTCGACCAGCTCCGGCGATTCGATCGTGCTGACCGCGAGATAGCGCAGCTCCTCGGTCGCCGACGTGTTGACGATCTGGTGGGCGGTCTCGGGGCCGCCGGGCGGGCAGGCGATCACGTCGCCGGCGCGGATCGGATGGCGCGCCGCGCCGACCCGCAGCTCGCCGCTGCCGGAGAGCACGAAGAACATCTCCTCGTTGACCCGGTGATTGTGGAACGGGAAGGCGCGCTTGGCCGGCGGCACCACGGTCAGGTTGTAGCCGAGCTTCTGCGCGCCGATCTCGCGGCCGATCTGGCCGATCCGCACGGCGAAGTCGTCGGCGTTGCGCGCGCTCGGGCCGGGGCGCGGCCGGGCGTTGAGCGTGAGCGCATCGATGTTGATGATCGGGTGGGTCATGGCTCTTCTCTCAGGATGGCGATCAGTACCAGATTTCCATTCGGAGCCCGCGCGCGTCCATCCGCGGCGGGTCCGAGGTCAGGCAGGTCGCCGTGTCGCGCACCATCCGCGCGGCGACCAGGGAGAGGACGGCGGCATCGATCAGGTCGTCGGCCGCGGCGCGCCGGTCGAGCTGGGCGCGCAGCGCCGCGACGTCGAGGCCGGCCTCTTGCAGCAGCGCGATCCGCCGGCCTTCGCCGCCGGGCGTGCGCTTGCCGTCCATGACCGGTGCGCCGGCGAGCCGCATGAAGGCCAGCTCGGGATGGGTCTCGCGCACGCGCGCCTGGTCGGCGGGCGCGATGGCATCGTCGATCTCGCGGATCTTCGGCAGCAGGAACCAGGCCTGCTTGGAGAGGCCGGCGCCGTCGCTCTTGCCCCAGGCGTTCGCCGAGGGATAGTCGGCGAAGCCAAACAGCGGCCGGCGCAGGCCGGTGAAGACGCTCGACCGCTTCGGGCCGAGCAGCCGGCGGGCATCGAGATCGCAGCCGCGCGCGCCGGTCTCCGGCAGGCCGATCGGCATGTCGACCGCGACCATGTCGGCCGGCGGCAGGTCGCTCCAGCGCGCGGCGATGTGGACGGTCGGCGCGCGCCGGCCGTCGCGCCGGACCATGATCCAGCCGCCGCGGCAGCCGTCGATGCCGGCGACGATCATCGCCGCCGCCGCGCGCCGGTCTTGAATTCCCCGCACGCGTCCCCATATGAAATGTCCATGAGCACGCTTCGCCATACCTCCCATGAAGCCCGCGCCGGTCAGACGGTGACGGGCGGGTTCGCCCCGGGACCGTCGGCCTAGCGTCGCCTGCCCCGGCCATGCCGGGGCGCCCCTTCCCAAGCTTCTGACG
>CADEDX010000023.1:22516-26652 GCA_902826195.1 uncultured Bradyrhizobium sp.
CGGACGATCTCGTCCGGCGCGTCGCCTCAGCACTTCTACCCAGGACCAGGACCATGAACCAGAATTTGCCCCCGATCACCCTGACGCGCCCCGACCACGACAAGCTCTCGGCCCTCGCCGTCGCTTATCTCGATCACGCGCCGTCGGTCGCCGAGTACCTCGAGCGCGAGGTCGGTCGCGCCACCGTGGTGGCGCCGGACCGCATCCGCGGCGACGTGGTGACGATGGGCTCGACCGTGCGCTTCCGCGACGAGCAGACCGGCCAGGACCGCACCGTGACCCTCGTCTATCCCGGCGCGGAGGACATCACCGCGGGCCGCATCTCCGTGATCACCCCGATCGGCGCGGCGCTGGTCGGGCTCGCCGCCGGACAATCGATCGTCTGGCACACGCGCACCGGCGAGGCGCGCGAGCTGACCGTTCTTTCGGTCGAGCGCGCGCCCGCCGCCGCGTCCGCCTGACGATCCGCGCGCGGGCGCCCGCAAGGGCCGCCCGCGCGCGTCTTTCGCCCCCCTGGCCGGCTTCCGGCGCAGGCGAGTCGCCGTGTATGGTGCCGATCTTCGAATAGACGGGCTTCGAATAGACGGGCGGTCGAACGGTCGGGGGCGCGGCGGATGGCCGAGGCGAAGTTTCCGGGCTTCCACACCTTGAGCCTGCACGCGGGTCAGCAGCCTGACCCGACCTTCGGCGCGCGCGCCGTGCCGATCTACCAGACCACCTCCTTCGTCTTCCAGAGCTCCGACCACGCCGCCTCCCTGTTCAACCTGGAGCGGCCGGGGCACATCTATTCGCGCATCTCCAATCCGACCGTCGCGGTGCTGGAGGAGCGGATCGCCGCCCTGGAGGGCGGCGTGGGCGCGATCTGCACCGCCAGCGGCCAGGCCGCGCTCCATCTCGCCATCGCGACCCTGATGGGCGCGGGCGGCCACATCGTCGCCGCGGCCTCGCTCTATGGCGGCAGCATCAACCTCCTGAAGCTGA
Source organism: uncultured Bradyrhizobium sp. (assembly GCA_902826195.1). Lineage (GTDB taxonomy): Bacteria > Pseudomonadota > Alphaproteobacteria > Rhizobiales > Xanthobacteraceae > Bradyrhizobium. The sequence goes on from CADEDX010000023.1 coordinate 23,498, forward strand.
CCCTGCCGCGCTTCGGCATCGAGACCACCTTCGTGCCGCCGCGCGACCTCGATGCGTTTGCCAAGGCGATCCGGCCGGAGACCCGCCTCGTCTATGTCGAGACCGTCGGCAATCCCGGCCTCGAGATCGTCGACCTGCCGCGGATCGCCGGGATCGCGCATGCCAGCGGCTTGCCGGTGCTGGTCGATGCGACCTTCTCGACGCCCTATCTGTTCCGCCCGCTCGCCCACGGCGCCGACCTGGTGATGCACTCCGTCACCAAGTGGATGGGCGGGCACGGGATCGCGATCGGCGGGGTGCTGGTCGATGGCGGCCGCTTCGACTGGGAGGCCTCGGGCAAGTTCCCGACCATGACCGAGCCCTATGCCGGATATCACGGCATCGACTTCGCCGAGGAGTACGGCCCGCTCGCCTTCGTCATGCGCGCGCGCGCCGAGGGGCTGCGCGACTTCGGCGCCTCGATGTCGCCGACCAACGCCTTCCACATCATCCAGGGCATCGAGACCCTGCCGATGCGCATGGCGCGCCACGTCGAGAGCACCGGGCGCATTCTCGATTTCCTGAAGAGCGCCCCCCAGGTCGCCTGGGTCTGCCATCCCGACCTGCCGGACCATCCCGACCATGCGCTCGCCAGGCGCCTGATGCCGCGCGGCGCCGGCAGCATCGTCTCCTTCGGCATCAAGGGCGGGCGCGAGGCCGGGCGCGTGTTCATCGATTCCCTGAAGCTCGTCTCCCACCTCGCCAATGTCGGCGACGCCAAGACGCTGGTGATCCATCCCGCGAGCACGACCCACCAGCAGCTCGATGCCGACGCGCTCAAGGCCGCCGGCGTCGGCGAGGACATGATCCGGCTATCGGTCGGGCTCGAGGATGTCGAGGATATCGTCGAGGACCTCGGCCAGGCGCTGCGCGCCGCGGCGCGCGCGGTCGAGCGCGCGACGGTGACGGCCTGATGGAGCTCCGGGTCGACGGCCGGCGCGTGTTCGCGGCGACCGGCGGGCAACCGTTCGATCCGGACCGCGCACCGGTCGTGCTGCTGCACGGCGCCGGCATGGACCACACGGTCTGGCAGCTCCAGACCCGCTGGCTCGCCCATCACGGCCGCGCGGTGCTCGCCGTCGACCTGCCCGGCCATGGCGCCTCCGAAGGGCCGCCGCTGCAGACGATCGACGACCTCGCGCGCTGGACCGTGGCGCTGCTCGATGCGGCCGGCGCGAAGACGGCCGCGCTCGCCGGCCACAGCATGGGCGCGATGATCGCGCTCGCCACGGCGGCGCTCGCGCCCGATCGTGTACGCGCGCTGGCCCTGCTCGGCGTCACGCCGGAGATGCCGGTGCATCCCGACATGCTCGCCGCCGCGCGCGCCGGCGAGTCACTGGCCTCGGAGCTGATGTGCGCCTGGGGCTTCGGCGCCCGGGCCCAGCTTGGCGGCCATCGCGCGCCGGGCCTCTGGATGGTGACCGGCGGCCTGCGCCTGATCGGCCGGGCCGATCCCGCGGCGCTCGCCGCCGACCTCGCGGCCTGCAGTGCGTGGAAGGGCGCGCTCGATGCCGCGGGCGCGGTGCGCGCGCCGGCGATGCTGATCCTCGGCAGCGACGACAAGATGACGCCCGCGAGCCGGGCGAAGCCGCTCGCGGCGAAGATCGCGGGTGCCCGGGTGACGACGATCGCCGGCGCCGGCCACATGATGATGATCGAGCGTCCCGACGAAACCCTCACCGCCCTCGCGCAGGTCGTGTAGGCGATGATGGCCTTCATCCGCGCCGCCACAGCAATCGTCGGCAGGCAGCGTGCGTCGAGGTTTCACCAGCAACTGTCCAGAGCCTGAGAGCCCATGCCCGACACGCCGATCCAGACGCGCGCCGACTATCTCCACTATCGCGCGATACCGACGCGCTGGATGGACAACGACGTGTACGGGCACGTCAACAATGTCGTCTTCTACTCGTATATCGACACGCTGGTGAACCTCTACCTCGTGCACGAGGGCGGGCTCGACATTCACGAAGGGCCGGTGATCGGCATCGTCGCGGAGAGCTTCTGCAAGTTCCGCAAGCCGATCGCCTACCCGGACATCGTCGATGGCGGCCTGCGGGTCGGCCGGCTCGGCAATTCGAGCGTGCGCTACGAGATCGGCCTGTTCCGCGCGGGCGACGAGGCGGCGGCGGCCGAAGGGCATTTCGTCCATGTCTTCGTCGACCGCACGACCCGGCGGCCGACACCGATACCCGTGGGCATCCGCGCGGCGCTCGCGCGCCTCGTGACGGAAGGAGCGGTCGCATGAAGCGCTTCGGCGGCGTGCCATGGGAATGGATCGGCGGCGCCGTCTGGATCGCCGCCTGCATCTGGTACGTCCAGCGCGAGCTGGGCTGGAGAAACCTGTTCCAGATGCTGCCCCACGAGGTCGTGGGTTTCTTCCTGCTGGCGCTGACCCCGCTCGCCTTCCTCTGGCTCGCCTTCTCCTATCGCCGGCGCAGCGATGCGCTCGCGGCCACCACCGACGCGCTCGCCGACCAGCTTCGCCTGCTGACGCTGCCGACCGATGGCGGCCTCGCCAAGGCCGAGACCGTTGCCCAGCTGCTGAAGCGCCAGGCCGATGCCCTGGCCGAGACCTCGACCTCGTCGGCCGCGCGGGTCGCCAAGGCGGGCGACGATCTCGCCCAGCGCCTCGATTCGGTCTCCGCCACCACCGACCGCGTGCTCGCCAATGCCGAGCAGGCGCGCGCGACCCTCGACGACAAGCTGGCGGCCCTGCTCTCGCTCTCCGATCGCCTCGCCAGCCACACCCAGGCGGTCGAGCGCGCGGTCGACGGCGGCACGCGCCGGCTCGATGCCGCCACCGAGCGCGCGGGACGCCAGGCGAATGCCCTCGGCGAATCGATCGGGCGTGCCGGTACCGAGCTCGAGACCGCCGCGATGCGTGCCGAAGGCGCGGCCGGCCGGATCGACGAGGCGGCCGAGCGCTCGTCGCGCTCGCTCGGCGTCGTGTCGGCCGCGCTCGACAGCGAGGTCGCGCGCATCGCCACGACCTTCGAGCGCGAAGCGGAGCGCCTGCGCGCCGGCGCGGACGATGCGGTCGGCAGGCTGACCCAGGCGGGTGCGGCGTTGAAGCAGGAGGCCGATGCGGCGACCGTCGCAGCCGGCGCGGTCGCCGG